>NZ_CAWPRC010000099.1:0-74888 GCF_963890165.1 Aliivibrio sp. SR45-2
GGTTTTAACCCTTCAACAAAGCGTTCTTTAATAATTTCATCTTCTTCTTTAACGTAACGGCCAACGCGTTCCATCATTTTTTGATCATGTGCTTCAATCAAAGAAACAGCATTGCCTTTTTTACCTGCACGAGCAGTACGACCGATACGGTGTAAATATACATCTGCTGTACGAGGCATATCAAAGTTAATCACATGACTAACATCGGGTAAATCGATGCCACGAGCAGCAACATCTGTAGCAATCAATACGTTAACTTTACCATCACGGAAACGAGAAATTGCATTGTTACGGCTTTCTTGAGGCATTTCACCTTGTAACCAAGCACATGAAATCTTAGCTGTTTCTAAGTGACCACGAAGTTCAGCAAGACGCTCACGAGTTTTTACAAATACAATCGCGCGCTCAGTTTGGTTCGTTAGAATGCTTTTCAGTAATTCTATTTTATGTGGCAAGCTATCGGCACGGTGATACCACTGAGTGATTTTCTTACGTTCACGGCGCGATGGTTCTGCGACAATTTTTGCTGGTTCGTTTAATAGATCAGCGGTAAAACCATCAACACCACGACCTTCTAATGTTGCAGAGAACAAGAAGGTTTGTTTACGCCAGCGACACTCTTTTGAAAGACGATCAACAACAGGACCAAAACCCATGTCTAACATACGGTCGGCTTCATCAAGGATCAGGGTTTCAATGGCACGACAATCAAAACGTTCAGCTTCGATGTACTCCATTAAACGACCTGGCGTTGCTACCACAATATCTTGAGTTCTTGCCAAAATGTCAGCGTGCTCTTGGTAGCTGATACCACCAGTGATAGTAAATACTTTATGGTGAGTGTATTTAGCTAATTCACGAGCTTCATCCGCAACTTGGATAGCAAGTTCACGAGTTGGCGTTAGGATTAATACACGCGCAGGACCTGGATCACGACGAGGAAAATCGTCAAGATGCTGTAAAGCGGGCAGTAAAAAAGCCGCAGATTTACCAGTTCCAGTTGGAGCAGAAGCAAGGATGTCTTTACCTTCTAATGCTTCAGGGATCGCCATAGCCTGAACTTGAGTTGGACGTTGATAACCAATCTCCTCAAGAGCGCGCAGTAGGTTAGGGGATAGATCGAGATCAGCAAACGTTTTGATCACTGTTAGATTCTCCGTTCAGGTCTAAAGAGTATAAATATGATATTAGCCAGACATTATAGTGATTTATTAGAGACGGATCACCGATCTTTTAAGCCATATTGAGATAAAAGTGTCTAGTGAGCTGAATAAAGTCATTACTATAACCATCTTTACTGTGGATTATTAATGTAGTCTCTTGATAAATATAAGGAAAAATTGATAGCTCAATCAATAATCTAGAAACATCTTTTTTTTCTGTGGTTTGTATTTTTGTTAGTTTTGTAAGGTGAAAACTGTGTTTTTTAGCAATTTCAATGAATTGATTACCTTCAATGAATGGAAGAATGAAACTTGCACGCCCTTTAGAGGACATTAATGCCTTACAGCATTTTAATAATTTATCAAAAGGTAGGCTATCAGTATGGCGGGCAATTGAGCGTTCGCCTTTCTGTGATTGCTCACCATTATTGAAATAAGGTGGATTGCAAATAATAGCGTCATATAAATGAGCGGGGTGATAATGAAGAATATCTTGATGAATTAAGTGTAAACGGTTTTTCCAAGGGCTTTGAATAAAGTTTTGTAAAGCAACTTCAGCAGCAAGGGGCATTAACTCTACCGCATCAACATGACTATTTTCATTTCTCTGAGCACTCATAAGGCTTAATAACCCCGTTCCGCAGCCAATATCTAAAATATTTTTGCTTTGTTCAATATTAGCCCAAGCACCAAGAAGCACGCCATCGGTGCTTACTGGCATTCCGCATAGACCAATATTGATATGGAACAGTTTGAAAGTGAAGCCTTTATTCATTAGATGCTCATTTATAGTTATAGTTGTTAATTTTGTGTTTCTTATGTTAAGTGGTTTATTGTTCTATTTTGGATCTATTGTTAAATGCTTAAGTATTGAATTATGGTTCTTATTTTGGCCTATAAAACAGGGTATTAAACTGCTTGGTAGGTTGTGTTTGTATATATTATGGTGTTTTTATCTACACTATTGCGATTTAATGATTAATTGGTCATTATTCTTAAATAAATATCAAAAAAGATATAAAAATACGAAATCAAACACACAACATTATAAGAAGGGTTTTCTGTGAAACAATCACTAAAACTAACCGATATCATAGCCGTTGGCTTTATGCTTTTTGCCTTCTTTTTAGGTGCAGGCAATATTATATTTCCACCAATTGCAGGTCAGATGGCCGGTGAACATGTTTACAGTGCAATGGGGGGGTTCCTTATTACTGCGGTAGGTTTACCTCTTATGACCATTATTGCTATTGGTGTAGCTGGTGGATCTTGGCAGCAACTTACTCGTGATTTACCACCAAAAGTAGCGATTATTATGGCTATTTTGATGTTTGTTATCATTGGGCCTGCATTTGCTGCCCCTCGTACAGGTTTAGTTGCTTATGAAATGGCTGCAAAACCATTTATGTCTGCTGATGCCGGACAAATATCATTAACACTATTCTCAATCGCATTCTTTTCAATCGCAATGTTTTTTGCCTGGTCGCAAGGTAAGCTTATCGATACGATTGGTAAGTTTTTAACGCCAGCATTATTCATTGGTTTAATCATTTTAGCGATTGCGGTATTTGTTAATCCACAAGGTGAGATTGTTGCAGCAACAGGTAACTATATCAATCAACCATTAACGACTGGTTTCTTTGAAGGTTATAACACCATGGATACGTTTGGTGCGTTAATGTTTGGTATTTTAATGATTGATGCATTAAAAAAGAAAGGCATTACAGATCATAAAGCGACCACTAAATATTTAACTGCTGCAGGTTGTATTGCGGCATTAGGCCTAGCATTTGTTTATGTCTCTTTATTCTACCTTGGTGCGACGTCTAGCTCTGTTGCTCCTGGTGCAACAAATGGCGGTGAGATTTTAACTGCATATACTCATGCGCTATTTGGTTCTTCTGGCCAAATCGTATTGTCTATTATAGTCATGATTGCTTGTTTAACGACGGCTATCGGTCTTATTTCCGCTTGTGCTGATTACTTTAGTTCAATTTGTAAGGTGACTTATAAAACATGGGTTATTGTTGTTGGTGTGGCTTGCGCTATTGTGGCTAATGTTGGTCTCACTCAGCTTATTGCACTATCGGTACCAGTATTATTCCTACTTTACCCTATTGCGATGGCTCTGATTGTTTTAGCATTTTTGCGTCATATGATGCCGAATCCTCGTCTGGCATACCGTGTCGTCGTTACTGTTGCAACTTGCTTTGCTGTATTAGATGCGGCGAAAGTAGCGGGTGCAGATATGTCGGCATTCTCGATGCTACCAATGTTTGATCGCGGTATGGCTTGGGTTATCCCTACGTTTGCGTCAATTATCATTGTTCGTTTTATTGGTAAGAAAGAAGACGAGTTAGTGACTAAAGAGGTGTAATTATCTCTAGATAATAGAGTTTCTTGCTTTTCTTCTATTAAGAGCTAATGCTGAACTTGTTAGATATTTAATGTTCTAACTGGGTCACATTAGCTCTTATTCGTTTTCGTTAGTAAAGTGATTTGAATTTAAAGAGAGTCGTGGTATTCCACTAGGATTTGTTCACACCATTGCTCAATACGCTCGTCACTTTTATCGTATTGGCTGTCTTCATCTAATGCCAAACCAACAAAGTGAGATTTGTCTTCTGTTAATGCTTTTGAGGCATCAAATACATAACCTTCATTTTTCCAATAACCAATAAAAGTTGCATCAGTCGCTTTTAATTCATCGTGTAATAACCCCATTGCATCTAAGAACCATTCGCCATAACCTCCTTGATCGCCAAGACCAAATAAAGCAATGGTTTTCCCTTTTAAGGACAGTCCGTCTAATTCTTCCCATACCGCCAACCAATCTTCTTGGATTTCACCAAAATCCCACGTCGAAATCCCGAGTATGAGCAGATCGTAGTCATTCATTGCTGACGCTGACGTGTCTTTAATATTGAAAATATCAACGATATCTTCACCAATGGTTGAGCGTATTTTCTCTGATGCCATTTCGGTATAGCAGGTAGAAGAACCATAAAATAGGCCGATTTTCATTCTATATTCCATAACAATGAGGATTAGTTGTAGTGTACCGCAAATGATTCTTAAAATTAAACTTGCATTGAAAGTCAGTTAAATTGTTTAATACTGTAATTCTAACCAGTGTTTCTGGTATGCAGTTTTTGTGGTGATGGTAATGAATAATGATATGGCGTTGATCGAGCGTTTTTTAGATACCATGTGGATGGAGCGTGGATTATCTGAAAATACGTTATCTTCTTATCGAAACGATTTAATGAAATTATTGAGTTGGTTAGATGAGAATCACTATAAGTGTGCTTCTATCTCTGCAATGGGATTAAATGAATACCAAGCTTATTTAGTTGATAAACAATATAAGCAAACATCTCGAGCTCGTATGCTTTCTGCTTTGCGTCGATTTTTCCAGTATTTACATCGTGAAAAAATTAGAGGTGATGATCCTACCGCGTTACTAATGAGTCCCAAGTTACCGCAACGATTACCGAAAGATCTAAGTGAAGAACAAGTAAATGACTTACTGGAAGCACCTAATGTAGATGATCCATTAGAACTCCGTGATCGCGCTATGTTAGAACTGCTTTACGCGACAGGTTTGCGTGTGACGGAATTAGTGAGTTTAACGATGGAAAATTTGAGTTTACGTCAAGGTGTCGTACGAGTTACTGGTAAGGGAGATAAAGAGCGTTTGGTTCCAATGGGAGAGAACGCGGTTTATTGGATTCAAACATTTTTAGATCAAGGTCGATCAACTCTATTGGGCGAAAAAAGCTCAGATGTGGTTTTTCCTAGTCGACGTGCAAGACAAATGACAAGACAGACATTCTGGCATCGCATAAAGCATTATGCCGTAATTGCAGGGATTGATACGGACAAATTATCGCCTCACGTTTTACGCCATGCTTTTGCGACACATTTGCTAAACTATGGGGCAGATCTTAGAGTCGTACAAATGTTATTGGGACATAGTGATCTTTCTACCACACAAATATATACTCATGTAGCAACAGAGCGTTTGAAACAGATACATCAAGAGCATCACCCTCGTTCTTAATGAATGGGAACTTCTTGGTTTTTCTAAACTCTAATGATTTAAACGTTCTTACATCACACTTTTTTATAGGTAACCTTTTATGTCTTTTATTCGCCGTACTAGCGCAATGATTATTGCTCTATTGAGCGTCGCTTCTTTTACTGCTTGTTCTGATGAGCAAGTAAAAGAAACTGCAACACCGGCTTCTCCTGTAGTGGCATCTAATAGTGATTCAACAATTGCGATTACTCAACGATTAACGACATTAGGTTTACCTGTTGAAGCCATTCATGATTCTGATATTGATGGCTTCAAACAAGTTGAAACCCCATTTGGTATTTTTTACGTCTCTGATGACGGTAAGCACTTTATTCAAGGTCGAATTTTTGAGTTTGATGAAAATGGTAATATGAAAGATTTGTTAGCGGCTCGTTTTGCTAAGCTAGTCGATAGCCAAAGTGAGAACATGATCATGTTCCCTGCAAAAAACGAAAAGTATGTGATTACCGTCTTTACCGACATCACCTGTGGTTACTGTACAAAACTGCATAAAGAGATGAAAGAGTATAATGATGCAGGAATTACGGTTCGTTATTTAGCGTATCCTCGTCAGGGCTACCAAGGCTCAGTTGCCGATAAAATGGCGCAAGTTTGGTGTGCTGATGATAAACAGCAAGCGATGGAAGATGCGAAATCTAATCGCCCAATAAATGGTTCAAAACCCGCGACTGCTCAGTGTAAAAATATCATTAAAGAGCAATATCTTTTAGGTCGTAAAATGGGTGTAAATGGCACTCCAGCTATTGTTTTACCTAATGGCGATTTAGTTCCTGGTTACAAACCTGCGAAAGAATTGCTTGCCGATTTAGAAAAATAATTTCTCTTTCTTTAATCGAAATCCCCGTCTTGTTACGGGGATTTTTTGTATTTAATAAACGTAATGTTAGGCCAATATCATGATTGAAGTGAAACGTCGTATTATTCCTGTTATTCCAAACTTTCCGAGTTCAATTCCTTCAATCTTACAACGGATTTATGCGACTCGTGGGATCACATCCAATAATCAGTTAGAACGCGGTGCTAAGAATTTACTGTCATTTCAATCAATGCATGGTATTGAAAAAGCGGTTGATATTTTAGTTGAAGCGATAGCAAAACAAACACGAATTATTGTTGTGGGTGACTTTGATGTTGATGGAGCGACGAGCTCTGCACTGTCAGTCATGGCATTTCGAATGATGGGCAGCAATAATGTGGATTACTTAGTCCCTAACCGTTTCGAAGATGGGTACGGATTAAGTCCTGATGTGGTTGATCAAGCCAAAGCAATGGGGGCTGAGATCATTATGACCGTTGATAATGGCGTATCGTCTATTGATGGTGTCGCTGCTGCTAAAGCTTATGGTATGCAAGTGGTGGTGACGGATCACCATTTACCGGGGTCATCATTACCAATTGCAGATTCGATTGTGAATCCAAACCTTGAAGAGTGTGCCTTTCCTTCTAAATCGTTAGCTGGCGTAGGGGTTGCTTTTTATTTGATGTTGGCTATCCGTGCGCGTTTACGTGAAAACAACTGGTTTGAAACGCAAAATATTCCTATCCCTAACCTTGCTGACTTATTGGATTTAGTCGCTTTAGGTACCGTTGCTGATTTAGTGGCTTTGGATGAAAATAACCGTATTTTAGTGCATCAAGGTATTCAACGTATTCGAGCTGGGAAATGCCGTCCAGGAATTCAAGCGTTGATCGAAGTTGCCAATAAAGTGCCATCTAGGATCAATGCTTCAGACTTTGGTTTTGCGTTAGGCCCTAGAATTAATGCGGCAGGGCGTTTGGATGATATGTCATTTGGCGTAGAACTTTTGATGTCCAACAATATTCATGCTGCTCGTCGTATGGCGTCAGAATTAGATGCTTTAAATCAAACTCGTAAAGAAATAGAACAAGGCATGAAAGAAGAAGCGATAGCAATCTGTGAGCGCTTAGAGTTTGGTGCACAAAGTGAATTGCCATTTGGTTTAGTTTTATTTCAACGAGATTGGCACCAAGGTGTGATTGGTATTTTAGCGTCTCGTCTCAAAGAGAAATACCATCGTCCAGTGATTGCTTTTGCTGATGGTGGTGATGGGTTAATTAAAGGATCATGCCGTTCAATCTCGGGTTTTCATATGCGTGATGCGTTGGATTTAATTGATACCCGAAACCCCGGTTTAATATTAAAATTTGGTGGTCATGCGATGGCTGCGGGATTAAGTATTAAAGAAGTCGATTACAAACGTTTCTCCCAAGCGTTTGATGACGTGGTCCGTGAATCAGTAGAAGAAGAAGCGTTAACTGGGGTGGTATTATCTGATGGCGAATTAATGCCCGAAGAATTTACCTTAGGAACGGCTGAGATCCTTCGTGCTGGTGGTCCTTGGGGACAAGCCTTCCCTGAACCTATTTTTGATGGTGAGTTTAAAGTATTGAATCAACGTTTGGTTGGTGAAAAACACCTTAAGTTAATGCTAGAGCCAATACATAAAGATTTTCCAACCAACAAAATGATCGATGCCATTGCCTTTAATATTGACGTACGTCGTTGGCCAGATGCTTCAGTACAAAAAGTGAAGTTAGCTTACCGTTTAGACATTAATGAATTCAGAGGCAATCAGACATTGCAGTTAATGGTTGACTATATAGAACCGATATAGAGTCTTGATTTAGGGACTAAAGTTAATTTTAACTAAACCTTGCGTTAATAAATACTTAATGACTTGTTGCATTTATAGCCTGTATGAAAATGGAAAGGCTCGTATTCCAAGCTGAAGTTAAATAAAAAGGGATTTGGTGTGATGAAATTTACACCATTTTCTAAAAGTGTATTGTTCTTGCTTTTAGAGGTTGAAATACCTCGATTTCTATCACACTTTTGGTTAAAATCGTTAGGTTATTTTTTATTCGGCGATGATAAAACACCATGTTCGAAATTAATCCTATAAAAAACCGCCTCCAGGATGTGTCTGAACGCACAAATATCCTGAGGGGGTACCTTTGACTACGATGCGAGAAAAGAGCGTCTAGAAGAAGTCAATGCAGAGCTAGAACAACCAGAAGTATGGAATGAACCAGAGCGCGCTCAAGCGCTAGGTAAAGAACGTGCCTCATTAGAAGCGATTGTTGAAACAATTGACCAATTAGATCAAGGCGGTGAAGACGTTGAAGGTTTACTTGAGTTAGCAGTGGAAGAACAAGATCAAGAAACACTTGATGAAATTGAACCTGAACTTGCTGAATTAGAAGCAAAACTGGCGACACTAGAATTCCGTCGTATGTTCTCAGGCGCGCATGATTCATCAGATTGTTATATTGATTTACAATCGGGTTCTGGCGGTACAGAAGCGCAAGATTGGACATCCATGATGCTGCGTATGTATTTGCGTTGGGCGGAAGCGAAAGGATTTAAAACCGAAGTTATCGAAATTTCTGATGGTGATGTTGCTGGTCTTAAAGGCGCAACAGTTCGAATCTCTGGTGAATATGCTTATGGTTGGTTACGTACCGAAACGGGTGTACACCGTCTAGTTCGTAAATCACCTTTTGACTCAAGTGGTCGCCGACATACCTCATTTGCTTCAGCGTTTATCTATCCTGAAATTGACGATAACATTGAAGTGGATATCAATCCTGCTGATTTACGTATTGATGTATACCGAGCTTCTGGCGCGGGTGGTCAGCACGTAAACACCACTGAATCTGCGGTTCGTATTACTCACGTTCCGACAAATACAGTAGTGCAATGTCAAAATGATCGTTCTCAGCATAAAAACAAAGCACAAGCGATGAAGCAGTTGAAAGCGAAACTGTTTGAACTTGAGCTTCAGAAACAAAACGCAGAGAAACAAGTAAACGAAGATTCCAAATCCGATATTGGGTGGGGCAGTCAGATTCGCTCATACGTATTGGATGATTCGCGCATTAAAGATTTGCGTACCGGCATTGAAAATCGTAATACGCAAGCCGTTTTAGACGGCGATTTAGATAAATTTATCGAAGCCAGCTTAAAATCTGGATTATAAGAAAGGGTTCATTATGACTGACCAAGTACAACTAGATGAAAACAAACTGATTGCAGAACGCCGTGGTAAATTAGACCATATCCGTCAAGCATGTAAGGCTAATGGCCACCCGAATGACTTCCGTCGTGACAGTCTTGCTGCGGATCTTCAATCGGAATTTGGTGAAAAGACCAAAGAAGAGCTAGAAGAATTAAACCACATTGTAGCAATTGCTGGCCGTGTAATGGCGAAGCGCGGTCCTTTCTTATTGATCCAAGAAGTGTCTGGCAAGATCCAAGCTTACGCATCAAAAGATGTGCAAAAAGAGCTTAAAGAAAAATACCAAGGCCTAGATATCGGTGACATCATCGGTGTTAAAGGTGCTCTACATAAATCAGGTAAAGGCGATCTTTACGTGAATATGGAAGAGTTCGTACTGCTAACTAAAGCACTACGTCCATTGCCTGAAAAATTCCACGGTTTAACTGACCAAGAAATGCGTTACCGTCAACGTTATGTTGACCTTATCGTAAATGAAGATTCTCGTACTGCATTTATTATCCGCTCTAAAGTGGTTTCTGCAATTCGTAACTTCATGGTTGATAAAGGCTTCATGGAAGTTGAAACGCCAATGATGCACGTTATCCCTGGTGGTGCATCGGCTCGTCCATTCGTTACTCACCATAATGCACTTGATGTTGACATGTACTTACGTGTTGCACCTGAGCTTTATCTTAAACGTCTAGTTGTTGGTGGTTTTGAGCGTGTATTCGAAATCAACCGTAACTTCCGTAATGAAGGTCTTTCTCCTCGTCATAATCCAGAATTCACAATGATGGAATTCTACATGGCGTATGCAGATTACAACGATCTTATGGATTTAACAGAAGCAATGCTATCTCAAGTGGCTATTTCTGTTTTAGGCAGCGATAAAATGCCTTACGGCGAATACACAGTAGATTTTGGCGGTAAATATGCACGTTTGAGCATGTTAGACGCAATCAAAATGTACAACCCTGAGCACGCTGAAATTCAAGCGCTAACGTATGATGGCGTTCAAGATCGTGATCTTATGGTTTCTATCGCGAAATCAGTTCATGTAGAAGTAGAAAGCTTCTGGACATGTGGTCAACTTCTTGAAGAAATCTTTGGTGAAACAGCGGAACCTAAGCTAATGCAACCAACGTTCATTACTGAATACCCAGCGGATATTTCACCACTGGCTCGTCGTAATGATAATAATGCTTTCATTACTGACCGTTTTGAATTCTTCATTGGTGGTCGTGAAGTTGCAAATGGCTTCTCTGAGCTGAATGATGCACAAGATCAAGATGAACGCTTTAAAGCACAAGTAAGCGCGAAAGAATCTGGTGATGATGAAGCAATGTTCTACGATGCAGATTACATCACTGCACTTGAGCACGGCTTACCACCAACAGCAGGTCAAGGTATCGGTATTGACCGTCTAGTAATGTTATTCACTAACACTCACACTATTCGTGACGTGATTTTATTTCCTTCTATGCGTCCACAAGCATAAGTTGAATAAAAAAAATAGATAACAAATTGAAAGAGCGGCTTTTTAGTCGCTCTTTTTTTATCTGAATTATGACGATATAAAGTGATAAATTTAAAATAAATAGCAGTTATGATTCAATTGACTTAATTTTTACAATTCTCTTCTTACTCACTAATACCTCTAAAAAGTAATTAAAACATGATTCCTTATGGCTTTTTTTTGATTAATTCTCATTAATGAGTCTACCATGAGGCTGTTATGTTAATTATCAGCTATTATTTGGTGTGATTTCATGTTTTTTTTGTTAAAACAATGACGGCCATCTCGTTTGTGAGACTCGTGTTCGTCTTAAAACCTGTATAGTCGTTCTTAAGAGATATTTTAGTTGGTTTATATAAAGAATTTAGAGGTAGTTTTATGGGTACTCAGTTTCGTATGGATTCGGTTCCTGGTTCATTAGTTGTCGTTGGTGGTAGCTACGAACCTTGGTTAGCGGTCTTAGAACAAGTAGGTTGGCGTTGTCACCGTTGTTACGACTTACGTGCAGCACAAACATTATTTGACGAAATTGGACCATGTATTGGGATTGTTGATTTAAGCCAAGATGATTTCAGTTTAAATGGAATTGCCACGCTAGTTAATAATAATAAACAAGTTCGTTGGATTGCGTTTATTCGTGAATCTCAACTGGGTTCTGATACGATTTGCCAATTTATTGTGAATTTTTGTATCGACTTTTTTACCGCTCCAATCCCTGATGCGCAGCTATTGAGTACTATCGGCCATCAACTGGGAATGCTAAAGCTTGAGCGTAAAGTATGGCCAAATTTAGGAAATAAATCAGATTTAGGTATTTTAGGTGAAGCACCAGCAGTGAAACGCCTAAGAGATCAGATCCGAAGAGTTGCCCCTACCGATGTCTCTATTTTAATTTCAGGTGAGAGTGGTGTAGGTAAAGATGTCGTTGCTAAAGCGGTGCATGATTCTTCAGGTCGTAATAAAGGTCCCTTTGTATCGCTGAACTGTGGTTCATTGTCTGAAGTGAAAATTGAACAAGAATTATTTGGTTTGAATTCTGAATTCCCAGAAACATCAAAATTATTACAAGCCAATGGTGGTACATTATTTTTAAATGACATTAATGATTTACCAGTCAGCCAACAACAACTTTTATTACGTTTTCTACAAGAAAGCAATATGGAAACGCCTCAAGGACTTGTTGATCTTGATGTTCGAGTTATTGTTGCAAGTCATATTGATCTTGAAAAAGCGATCGAAGAAGGGGACTTCAAGGAAGAGCTTTATTATCGCTTAAATGTATTGCGTATTCATGTACCTGCATTAAAAGAACGCAGTTCAGACATTTCGATTCTAGCTGAGCATTTTTTACAGCGATATGCGAAAGAATATAATACTCAGGCACGTACTTTCTCAGAAGAAGCACTACAAACGATGATTCATTACCCATGGCCTGGTAATGTGAGAGAGCTGGTTAATCAAGTGAAACGAGCGGTATTACTTGCTGATAGTATGACGATTGATCTTGAGCATTTGGATCTTCCTCAGCGTAATGATACAAAACGCAGTTTACGCACAATCCGTGAAAATTCAGAACGTGATGCTTTACTATTGGTTCTGGAATCACATGATGGTCAAGTATCATCAGCAGCGAAAGAGTTAGGGGTATCCCGTGCTACGATGTATCGTTTATTGAATAAACATAACCTTATTTCTGAGCCAAGAACATACAGTTAATTCGTACAGTAAGCGAGTAACTCACTCATGTTTAAAGCCATTGTATTTATAAATACAGTGGCTTTTTTAGTTAAAAAAGGATGTTAATATAGAGTGGGTAAAGTGCGTTTTTAAGTAAAACCCTCTAGGTAAGGTTTTTATTGGCTGACCATTATCACCATAGGCTTCTGTTAATGCTCTACTGTTTGCTGCTTTTGGTCTTAGTTGTAATACTTCCCCATGCCTTGCCGTAATTGATTCTACTTTTCCTAACACGATGAGATCCATTAACTCCTCCCAATCTTGTTGTAATTGTTGTTCTTCTTTGATTGATGGTTTCCAAAGTACTGGGTAACCGACATGACGATCACCGACCGGAATTTCTCTTTCTCCTTCCACGGGGATCCACAATACATGAGAGAGCTTGTGTCTAACGTGTGATTCTTTCCATTGTAGGCTATGTACGCCAGTTAAGGGGGCGACACACACAAAGGTGGTCTCTAATGGTTTACCAGAATGACTGATTGGAATTGTTTTTAATTCAATATCAAGATCAATGAAATCAGGTACAGGTTTACTGCCTGCTGACGCACCAAGATGCCATTCGAGTAATTGACCTACCCAGCCTTTATCGCGCTTTAGATTTTCAGGTACGGGTATTCCAGCTTGCAGCGCAAGTTCTGCCAAGGTATAACCAGCAATGCTTTCTGCTCTAGATAACAGTTCATCAATTGTTTTAGGTGGTAAGGGAGTCATAGGCCTTAAATTGATTAGATAAAAGATAAGATTACCATATTCTTCATTTTTTATTGAGTTTGTCTGGATCGAATAAAGTTATCCACATTATGCTATATTTTTCTTCCTTAGCTATTTTTCTGGATCTATATACAGTGCTTTATTTATGAATAACTTATTGACTTTTCAATGGTCTAGTCATTAATTACGACTTAGTTGTGGATAGTTGGCTCATTGTTCGATCTTTAACCGATCTGTGTTTATATTATTCAATGGCTTTTTTTGATAAACGATCCTTTAAAAGATCCTCTCGTTAACCTTATGTTTATTATCTGATTTATTGTTTTTGAATGCAGCTCATATTGAAGGCTAAGGATTCACTGCTTTCTCTATTTATTCGCTCTTTTAGGTTTCTACACAAAGTTATGCACAGAAAAGGTGAATAAATGTGGAGTAGCTCTCATTGTTATGTTGATAAGTTACTCGATGATTAAAAGTTATTCAGAATTAACGGTTATTTTAGTAAAACGTGACAAGAAAGCGTGATCCTGTTTGCTCAAAGAGACGATCTGTGAAAAAATCAAGGGAATATAAGTTTATGATGAGGTCATCCTGTGATAGATGGCGATGGTTTCCGCCCGAATGTCGGGATAGTGATATGCAATAGCCATGGTCAAGTATTCTGGGCGAAGCGATATGGACAGCATTCATGGCAGTTTCCGCAAGGTGGTATTGATGACGGTGAAACTCCAGAGCAAGCCATGTATCGTGAATTGTATGAAGAAGTCGGTCTAACTAAGAATGATGTACGTATTTTAGCAAGTAGCCGTCATTGGCTACGCTATAAACTGCCAAAACGTTTAGTTCGATGGGATTCAAAGCCTGTTTGTATTGGACAGAAACAGAAATGGTTTTTGTTACGCTTAGAATGTGATGAATCTAAGGTGAATATGCAAAGAGATCGCTCACCTGAGTTTGATGGTTGGCGATGGGTAAGTTATTGGTACCCAGTAAGACAAGTTGTATCATTTAAGCGAGATGTTTATCGTCGAGCTCTTAAAGAGTTTGCGGCAATTGCAATGCCGTTTAAAGAACGAAAATTTAAAAGGAAAGGTAAAAAAGGGTAAGCTGTCTATACCTTATAGCCTTAAGGATTGGTCAGTATGCTTACTCAACTCAGGGATATTGTTGACCAAGTCGCTAAAGCGGAATCACTGGATGATGCTTTAGCGTTATTGGTTAAAAGTACGCGCCATTCAATGCGCACTGAATGTTGCTCAGTTTATCTTATGAGTAATGACAGCCTGCGCTTAGAATTAATGGCAACAGAAGGCCTGAAGGCCAAACCTAACACGGTTTCCTTAAGTATTGATGAAGGCCTTGTGGGTTTAGTTGCGCGCAGCTGTGAGCCTCTTAACTTAGCAAATGCCTCTGTTCACCCCTCATACAAATACATACCTAGTATTGCTGAATATAAATTTAATTCTTTTTTGGCGACACCGATTATTTATCGACGTCAAAATCTTGGAGTTCTGGTTGTTCAGCAAAAAGAAAAACGTCAATTCACCGAAGTAGAAGAATCATTTATTGTGACTCTGTCGGCGCAATTGGCTGTGGTTCTTGCTCACGCTAAAGCACAAGAGAGCTGGTCAAGCCAACTTCAACTAACGTCTGTTAATCAAAAGCAATTTAAAGGATTGTCAGCATCGACTGGAGTGGCTATCGCCCCTTTGTGGTTTGATGATGCTCAACCTAACGTTGAAGCGGTTTTACCGAGTTCTTGTATTGATACAGAAAAAGAACAAGATCGACTTGGTAGTGCTATTGAGTTTGCATTAAAAGATTTTCGTCGAGCAAAAAAGAGATTTGAACAAGAGTTAAATACAGAAACCTTAGCTATTTTTGATCTGTTTACCCACTTATTGAATGATCCGATGTTGAAGGGGGATCTTAAAAAACAGATCAACCAAGGAGATTCTGCTGAGTGGGCATTACGTCAGGTTATCGAGTCTTATGCCGCGCGTTTTGGACGCATGAGCGACTCTTATTTAAGTGAAAGAGCGAATGATGTTCGAGAATTAGGGCAGCGTTTACTTTATTTCTTAAATTATGAGAATAAATTTGATCTCGAACTCTCGGAACCGGTCATCTTAGTAACTACCCAGCTAACAGCGTCGATGCTTGCCAGTATTCCTAGAGAAAAATTAAAGGCGGTTATCTCATTAGAAGGCGCGGCGAACTCTCACGCGGCAATTCTATCAAGAGCGCTTGGTATTCCTGCGATCATGGGGGTTGAGTTTAATCCTGCGCATTATCATCAAAAGCTTGCCATCGTTGATGGCTATAGTGGCATGCTATATATAAAGCCGACAGAGGCTTTAGTTCAAGAATATATTGAACTGCAAAATGAAGAATTAGCCTTATCTCAGCTTATTACTCTGGATTTAGATAAGCCCACCTTTACTCGTGATGCCCATCAAATGAGAATACATTTGAATGCAGGTCTCAGCGCCGACACCACGATTGCTGTAAACCAAGGTGTTGATGGTGTTGGTCTTTATCGAACGGAAATCCCGTTTCTTTTACAGCAGCGCTTTCCTTCTGAAGAAGAGCAATATCTTCAATATAAATCGATTTTAGAAACCTATATTGATAAACCCGTCATAATGAGAACATTAGATATTGGCGGGGATAAACCATTACCTTATTTACCAATAGAAGAAGACAACCCATTTTTAGGTTGGCGCGGGATCCGTTTTACTCTGGATCATCCTGATATTTTCTTATTACAGTTAAAAGCAATGGTAAGAGCGAATATCGGTAATAATAATCTTTCTATCATGTTACCGATGATTTCTGGTATTCCAGAGCTAAAACAATCAAGAAAGTTGATCAATCAAGCTTATGAAGAAGTATTGAATGAATCGGGTGTTTCTTTTGTTCTACCTCGGATTGGTATGATGATCGAAGTGCCGTCTATGTTGTATTTACTCCCAAGAATTACGGAGTTGGTGGATTTTATTTCTGTCGGGACAAATGATTTAACACAATATTTACTCGCGGTTGATCGTAATAATTCAAGAGTTTCTCATGTGTATGAGTCATATCATCCTGCGGTGCTATTGGCTTTAAAGCAGATTATCGATACGGCTCAGCAATATAATTTACCGGTGAGTGTGTGTGGTGAGTTGGCTGGCGATCCTATTGGCTGTTTATTGTTGATGGGATTAGGTTACGAACATCTCAGCATGAATACCTCTAACGTGGCCAAAGTAAAATACATAATTCGTAAAGTTACATTAGAAGAAGTAAAAGAGATTGTTGAAAAACTTTTATACCATGATGATGCAGAGAGTATTTTGGCTGATATGATGGTCTTTTTTGAAAAGCATGATCTTTCAGGGTTCATCAGAGCAGGAAAATAAATGGTCATTAGTGTATGGGAGCTATTTGCTCTCTATCTTGCCTTAGGCAGTATTGTTGGTGTTATGGCAGGGTTATTAGGGATTGGCGGGGGCTTATTAGTTGTGCCTGCATTACTTTGGTTACTGCCCCAAGCTGGGATTTCCTCTGATATTGTGATGCAAATGGCTTTAGGAACTTCTCTGGCGACGATTATTTTGACATCCGCGTCATCTGCATTGAACCATTTACGGTTAGGCAATGTCGAATTCAAACTCATTAAAGGGTTAGCACCAGGCGTTATTGTTGGTGGTTTTCTAGGGAGTTATGCGGCTGAATTAATTCCTAGTCAATATTTACCTAAAGTATTTGGTGTGATTGTCTTACTATTAGCTTTACAAATGTTATTAGCGTTAAAATTTACAGCGACAAGACCGTTACCACCGCCATTAAAAGTGGGTATTAGTGGTGGGTTCATAGGTGTGATATCAAGCCTTGCTGGGATCGGTGGTGGTTCACTTACCGTACCTTATTTAAATTTTCATGGTGTAGAAATGCGAAAAGCCATTGGGAGTTCTTCATTATGTGGAATGCTTATCGCAATGGCAGGTATGATTGGCTTTATTATTCATGGTGCACAAGTCTCTGATTTACCACCAATGAGTTTAGGCTATGTTTATTTACCTGCATTATGCGGGGTTGGACTTACCTCCATTTTTACAACCCGTATTGGTGCAAAGTTAACATCGTATTTACCTACACCAACATTAAAAAAAATCTTTGCCGTATTTCTAGTATTTATCGGCACTAAAATGTTCTTAGGATAAGAGAGTAATCATGAGTCAGGGGTATTTAAACTTCCCACATATCGATCCAATATTATTTCAAATTGGACCATTGGCGATACGTTGGTATGGCTTAATGTATTTATTTGGTTTTATGTTTGCATTATGGCTAGCAAATAAACGTGCAGATAAACCAAACAGCGGTTGGACGAAAGATCAAGTCAGTGATCTTCTTTTTGCCGGCTTTCTTGGTGTCGTTATTGGTGGTCGAATTGGTTACGTCCTGTTTTATAATTTTGGATATTTCCTAGATAATCCGTTGTATTTATTTGAAGTATGGACCGGTGGAATGTCTTTCCATGGTGGGTTATTAGGTGTTATTAGTGCGATGCTTTGGTATGGCTATAAAAACAACCGTAGCTTTTTTACCATTGCCGATTTTGTTGCACCCTTGGTTCCGTTTGGCTTAGGCGCTGGTCGTTTAGGTAATTTCATGAATGGTGAACTGTGGGGAAGAGTCACTGATGTGCCTTGGGCGATGGTATTCCCTAGTGGTGGTCCATTTCCGCGTCACCCATCGCAATTGTATGAATTTGCATTAGAGGGAATTGTACTCTTCTTAATTTTGAACTGGTTTATTCGTAAACCTCGTCCATTAGGAGCGGTTTCTGGTTTATTCTTATTTGGATACGGCACATTCCGTTTCTTGGTTGAATATGTTCGTGAACCTGATGCACAATTAGGGTTGTTTGGCGATTGGATTTCAATGGGACAAATTCTATCATTACCAATGGTGATAGGTGGTTTATTGATGATGGTTTGGGCATTTAAGCGTAATCTTTATGCGACTGATTTGAAGAACAGTGGCGATAAGCAAAATAGCTCAAAACAAAAAGCAAAATAAGCTAGAATAGCGATAATAACGATTTTTAGTAATGGCCTCTTCGTTAGAGGCCATTTTTTTAAGCCAATTTTAGAGAGCATGACCGTGAAGCAGTATTTAGACTTATGCCAACGTATCGTTAGTGAAGGAACTTGGATTGAGAACGAGCGCACCGGAAAGCGTTGTTTGACGGTAATTAATGCCGATTTAACTTACGATGTTGCCAATGGTGAATTTCCTTTGGTGACAACTCGCAAGAGTTTCTGGAAATCTGCGGTTGCCGAAATGATTGGTTATATTCGTGGTTATGATAATGCCGAAGATTTTCGTCAGATTGGTACTAAAACATGGGATGCCAATGCGAACTTAAATAATGCTTGGTTAAATAACCCTCACCGTAAAGGTGAAGATGACATGGGACGTGTGTATGGCGTTCAAGGTCGTTCATGGGCAAAACCTAACGGTGAGTTTATTGATCAACTAAAAAAGATCATTGATGATTTAAGCCAAGGTATTGATGACCGTGGGGAAATTTTAAATTTCTATAATCCAGGCGAGTTTGATATGGGGTGTTTGCGTCCGTGCATGTACTCACACCACTTTTCGCTATTAGGTGATACATTATACTTAAATAGTACTCAACGCTCTTGTGATGTCCCTCTAGGCTTAAATTTCAATATGGTTCAGGTGTATTTTCTACTGGCTATCGTTGCTCAAATTACAGGACATAAAGCAGGTAAAGCGTACCATAAAATTGTGAACGGTCACATTTACGAAGATCAGCTTGAATTGATGAAAGACGTCCAGTTGAAGCGTGAACCGTTGAAAGCGCCGGTCTTTAAGATTAACCCTAAGATTACTTCTTTAGAAGATTTAGAAACCTGGGTCACAATGGATGATTTTGAAGTGATTGGCTATGAAAGCCATGAAGCGATTAAGTATCCTTTTTCTGTATAATATGTACTGAAAAATAAAAAGCCCCAGAGTGATTACCACTCTGGGGCTTTTTTATTTATCTGCTCAGTTTACACGGTTAACGCTAAAACACTGCCAGGAAGGATAATAAATACAAAGCTTAAATATCCAGCCACAACACCTTTGTTGCGGTTTGCCATTTCAGCAATCCATTCTGCGCCTTTCAGTGGCAATTCACGTAGGAAAGGAGTGCCATAAATAACTAAGGTAGCAATAACATTAAAGCATAAGTGAACCAGTGCAATTTGCAGAGCAAATACTGCGTACTCACCAGAGACTGCAGTCGCTGCTAATAACGCGGTAACACACGTTCCAATGTTTGCTCCAAGAGTAAATGGGTATACATCACGAACTTTAAGTACACCAGTTCCAACTAAAGGAACCATTAGGCTTGTTGTTGTCGATGAAGATTGAACTAATACCGTCACAACAGTACCAGAAGCAATACCATGCATAGGACCACGGCCAATTGCGCTCTTTAGAATATCTTTAGCACGGCCAACCATTAAGCTCTTCATCAATTTACCCATTAAGGTAATCGCGATGATAAGAATAGCAATACCAAGACCAATCATAACTAAACCTCCCGTCATGCTTCCAAAGCTAGACAATGGTTCTTTGATTGCGCTAATTACTGGTTTTGTAATTGGTTTAATGAAATCAAATCCTTTAATACTCATGTCGCCTGCGTTTAGCAGTGGAGATACCAACCATGCAGATAATTTTTGGAAAATACCAAACATCATCTCTAGTGGTAAGAAGATAGCAACAGCAAGTAGATTAAAGAAGTCATGCACGGTAGCACACGCAAAAGCACGTCTAAATTCAACTTTACAACGAGCGTGACCAAGGCTGACCAGAGTATTGGTGACTGTTGTTCCAATGTTTGCACCCATCACCATAGGGATGGCTGTTTCTACTGGTAAACCACCGGCGACTAATCCAACAATAATTGAGGTTACTGTAGAAGATGATTGAATTAATGCCGTTGCCACTAAGCCGATCATTAGACCTGCTATTGGGTGAGAAGCAAATTCAAATAGTACTTTAGCTTGTTCACCAACAGACCATTTAAATCCTGTTCCGACCATTGCAACAGCTAATAAAAGAAGGTAAAGCATAAATGCTAAGTTTGCCCAACGCAGCATGCGTGAGGTATTGCTCATTGTTGCTGCAGGAATTGATTGGGTATTCATAGTAAAGCTCCGTACCGAAATAATAGGTTGTCGGTTTATTTAATCTGAAGCGATAGTAGATAATGAATATTTCAGAAATATTACAGTGGTGGATAAAACGGTAATAAATCCGTCACACAATGTGGAATGGGATTCATTATGTTTGTATTTCATTTTAATTTATTGATATTTAACAGGTTTTATTCTTTATGACAAAAGGTAATATAAATTATTTTTTGAAACTATTTTGTTCTATATTGCGTAAAGATGACGTTTATAATAATTTAAATACGGAATATCCGATGTTTTTGGTGTTTTTTTTATGCTTTTTACGAAATGAATGTCTTCGCTGTCATAAATGACGTATCTTTTGGAAAAGATCAATGTAGGAACCGTTATGTCACATTTAAACTATAACCATCTTTATTATTTTTGGATGGTGTGTAAACAAGGATCGGTAACTAAAGCTGCTGAAGCATTATTTTTAACGCCGCAAACGGTGACTGGGCAAATCAAGGCATTGGAAGAACGCGTTGATGGTAAATTAACGAAACGTAATGGACGCAACATTGAGCCAACAGAATTAGGGCAATTAATTTATAAATACGCCGATCGTATGTTTGGCCTTAGTTATGAGATGTTAGATATAGTTAATTATAGTCAACAATCAAATGTGCTATTTGATGTTGGCGTTGCTGATGCTCTTTCTAAACGATTAGTGAGTAAAGTACTTTCAACCACTATTCCTGAAGATGCATCAATACATCTTCGCTGCTTTGAATCGACCCATGAATTGCTACTTGAACAATTATCTCAACATAAATTAGATATGATCTTATCGGATTGCCCTGTTGACTCAAGTCAGAATTCTGGACTTTTCAGCAAAAAATTGGGTGAATGTGGAATGAGTTTTTTCTGCTCTAAAGAAATGACGGATATTCAATTCCCGGAAGTATTAGAGAAAAAAAAGGTACTGATCCCTGGCAGTCGAACATCAATGGGAAGAAAGGTGGTTCAGTGGTGCGATCAGCAAGGTATTACGCCTAATATTCTAGGGGAATTTGATGACGTTGCTCTAATGAAGGCCTTTGCCCGTGAGAATGACTCTGTATTTTTAGCCCCCACGGTTTATATGAATGAGGCTGACTCTGATCTTTCTTTGCACCGAATCGCTGATGTAAAAGATTTAAAAGAAGAATATTACGTTATTTTTGCAGAACGAATGATTCAGCATCCGGCAGTAAAAAGTATTTGTGAAGCTGATTTTTCACAGTTATTTGATTTTAATTTGCAAAAATAGAATGCTTTAAGCTAAATTAGCAGAAACTAAATTAGATGGCAGGTATATTTATGGATTTACAACAAATGGAGAAAAACGCTCCGCAAGCAGTCACACTACTAAAAGCAATGGCTAATGAACGTCGATTATTTATTCTTTGTTTATTGCTGGAAGGTGAACTTTCAGTGGGTCAAATAGCAGAACAGTTGTCATTAAGTCAATCTGCATTGTCTCAACATCTTGGTTGGTTGCGTAAAGATGCGTTGGTTTCGACAAGAAAAGAGTCTCAAACCGTGTTTTATTCATTAAGCAGTCATGAAGTTAAATCAGTAATCCAATTATTACATAATTTATATTGTTCAAAATAAAACAGAATTAACGTAGATAAGGAAGATGAAGAGGTGGCACTCTTTGTTTTCTAAATAACAGACATAAAAAAACCGACCTAGGTCGGTTTTTTCTTATTTCTAACTGAGAATCAAATTTCTATTAAAGAGCTTTGATTGCTGCAGTGAAACGCGCTTTATGACGTGCAGCTTTATTCTTATGAATAAGGCCTTTAGTCGCCATGCGGTCTAGAAGTGGAGTTGCAATAGCTAGTGCAGCAGTTGCAGCTTCTTTATCACCAGCTTCAATAGCTGCGATAGTTTTTTTCATGTAAGTGCGCATCATTGAACGACGGCTAGCGTTGTGCTGGCGACGTCTTTCAGCTTGAGTTGCGCGCTTCTTAGCAGATTTACTATTTGCCAAGGGTTTAACTCCCAAAAACGTAGTTCGGTGACAATTTAAGGTCGGGAAATATGCACCCATTGAACCTAAATGTCAAATGATTTGTGTAAAAACCAAGCTGTCTCAAACAAAAGTTTGATGAGAATGGCAAAACACGGTTAAGATGGCGTGCATTCTAACAGCATTTTTTACAGTTAGTAAGCTCTTTATGGTCATCATCACCATCTTTGTGAGGTTTTTTTGTGAGTAAACGACTTTTACGTTCTGGCTTAATCGTCAGTATCATGACTTTAGTGTCTCGAGTACTCGGTTTAGTCCGTGATGTAGTAGTGGCAAATTTAATGGGCGCAGGGGCATCTGCAGATGTTTTCTTCTTTGCGAATAAGATACCTAACTTCTTACGCCGCTTATTTGCTGAGGGGGCTTTTTCACAAGCCTTTGTCCCTGTATTAACCGAATATCACGCCAGTGGTGATGATAATAAAACGCGAGAATTAATTGCGAAAGCGTCGGGAACTCTTGGTGTGCTTGTCACCATTGTTACTTTTTTCGGTATTTTAGGCTCTGGTGTCGTAACTGCATTATTTGGGGCCGGTTGGTTTATGGATTGGTTGAATGATGGGCCTAATGCGCCTAAATTTGAGCTTGCTAGCTTCTTATTAAAAATAACCTTTCCTTATCTCTGGTTTATTACCTTTGTTGCTTTATCCGGTGCGATTTTAAATACGTTAGGTAAATTTGCCGTTTCTTCTTTTACTCCTGTTTTTTTAAATGTAGCCATTATTGCTTGTGCCTATTTTATTTCACCAAACTTAGAGCAACCTGAAATTGGGTTAGCGATTGGTGTTTTTCTTGGCGGTTTAATTCAATTCTTATTCCAGATCCCATTTCTTTATAAAGCCAAAATGTTGGTTCGTCCGCAATGGGGTTGGAATGATCCTGGTGTTGTAAAAATTAGAACCTTAATGATCCCTGCATTATTTGGGGTATCGGTAAGTCAAATTAACTTATTGTTTGATACTTTTATCGCGAGTTTCTTAGCGACGGGTTCTATCAGTTGGCTTTACTATTCGGATCGTTTATTAGAGTTCCCATTAGGGTTATTTGGGATTGCTATTGCCACTGTGATCCTACCTGCACTCTCTCGTCAGCATGTTGATGCAAAAGGGGCGGGGTTCTCTAATACGATGGATTGGGGAGTCAGAATGGTTATTTTACTTGGGATCCCTGCAATGTTAGGTTTAATGGTATTAGCAAAACCCATGCTAATGGTATTGTTCATGCGTGGTGAATTTTCACCAAATGATGTACATAACGCCTCGCTGTCTTTGATCGCCTATGGGTCAGGCTTATTAAACTTTATGTTAATCAAGATATTAGCGCCTGGTTATTATGCAAGGCAAGATACTAAAACTCCGGTTCGTTACGGCATCATTGCGATGGTTACGAATATGGTTTTTAATGCTATTTTTGCGTCTTTCTATGGCTATGTTGGCCTAGCAATGGCAACAGCATTGTCTGCATTTGTGAATATGGCATTATTATATCGCGGATTACATTTAGCGAATGTTTATAAATTATCAAAAGAAACCATGATATTTATTGTGAAATTGGTTTTATCTGGTGCCATTATGGTTGGCGTTTTATTGTGGTTTATACCAGCAATGAACGTATGGCTTGAGTGGGATCTAGCAAAAAGAATGGCCATGTTATTAAGCTTTATTGCTCTTGGTGCGGTAAGTTATTTAATTCCTGCTGTGATATTGGGTTTGCGCCCACGTCAATTACGAGTTAATGCATAATCTTGTTATTCACTGAGTTGAGTGGTTTGGCTAGTAAGATTAGTATATAATTCGTCAGTTTTTTTGAGCAAATAAATTGATATTGAGATAATGGAATTAATCCGAGGCATTCATAATATTACGCCAAACCATCAAGGTTGCGTAATGACTATTGGTAATTTTGATGGCATTCACTTAGGACATCAACAAGTATTACAACAAGTTAAGGCCAAAGCTAAGCAATTAGGTTTGCCTTCTGTTGTCATGACATTTGATCCTCAGCCAATGGAATTTTTTGCTAAAGAAAAAGCGCCAGCTCGACTGACTCGTTTACGAGATAAATTTGTTCAGCTTAATAAGTTGGATATAGATCGCCTGCTTTGTATTAATTTTAATCATAAATTTGCACAGCAAACGGCAGATGAATTTGTTGAACACTTGTTGGTTAAGCTATTGGGTGTTAAGTTTCTGGTTATTGGTGATGATTTTTGTTTTGGAAAACATCGCTTAGGTAATTTCGATATGCTACAAAAAGCGGGTGAAAAATACGGCTTTGAAGTAGTGAATACAAAAAGTTTTTGTATTGAGAAACAGAGAGTCAGCAGTACTGAAATTCGTAATGCGCTTGCTGAAAACAGATTAAAAGATGTCGCCGTGATGTTAGGGCGAGATTACAGTATTACCGGCCGTGTATCCCATGGTCGAAAGTTGGGGAGAACGATTGGTTTTCCTACAGCAAATATTCCATTGAAGCGTTGTGTTTCTCCTGTGTCTGGCGTTTATGTTGTTCAAGCCAAAGACAGCAGTGGTAAGCAATTAGGTGGTGTGGCCAATATTGGTCATCGCCCAACGGTAGATGGCGTTCGTCAACAACTTGAAGTTCACTTCTTTGACTATAAAGGCAATTTATACGGTCAACAATTGGATGTGGAGCTACTTTGTAAGTTGCGTGATGAGCATAAATTTGAGTCATTTGACGCTCTAAAACAACAAATAGAATTAGATTCTCAGGCAGCGCGGGTGTGGCTGTCTGAAAACAAATAACATTTCATTTCGCCCAAGTAACGGAATTAAGAATCGATGAGTGACTATAAAGAAACCTTGAACCTGCCTGAAACAGGATTCCCAATGCGTGGTAACTTGGCTAATCGTGAGCCAGTAATGCTTAAGCATTGGTATGATGAAGATCTTTACGGCGAGATCCGTAAAGCGAAAAAAGGTAAAAAATCGTTTATATTGCATGACGGCCCTCCGTATGCAAATGGTGACATCCATATTGGTCATGCACTGAATAAGATTCTTAAAGACATTATTATTAAGTCAAAAACGCTTTCTGGCTTTGATGCACCATACATTCCTGGTTGGGATTGTCATGGTCTACCAATTGAATTGATGGTAGAGAAGAAAAAAGGCAAGCCGGGTCAAAAAATCTCTGCGGCTGAGTTCCGTGAAGAATGTCGTAAATACGCGGCAGTTCAAGTTGAAGGCCAAAAAGAAAGCTTTAAGCGTTTAGGTATCATGGGTGAGTGGGACAAACCATACCGCACTATGGATTTCGGTACTGAAGCAAACATCATTCGTTCATTAGGTAAAATTGCAGACCAAGGTCACTTACTTAAAGGATTTAAACCTGTTCACTGGTGTACCGATTGTGGTTCAGCATTGGCTGAAGCGGAAGTTGAATACCAAGATAAATTCTCCCCATCTATTGATGTGCGTTTTGTTGCTGCAGATGAAGCGGCAACATTAGCTAAATTCAGTACGCCTGAAGGTCATCAAGGTGAAGGTGAATTATCGGTTGTTATTTGGACTACAACACCTTGGACATTACCTGCAAACCGTGCAGTAGCACTACATGCTGATCTTGAATACGTATTAGTTCAAGTAGAAGCACACGGCGAACAAAAAGCAGAACGTTTAATTCTTTCATCTGAGCTAGCAAAATCTGTGATGGATCGTGCGGGTATCGAGCATTTCCATAACTTAGGTTTTGCAAAAGGGTCTGATCTAGAGCTTCTTCAATTTAACCACCCATTCTATGGTTTTACGGTTCCAGCTATTTTAGGTGAACATGTAACGGTAGACTCAGGTACAGGTATCGTGCATACGGCACCTGGTCACGGTCAAGAAGATTTCGTTGTTGGTAAAAAATACGATTTAGAAATCGCAAACCCAGTAGGATCAAACGGTGTATACCTTCCTGATACTGAATTGTTTGCTGGTCAACACGTATTTAAAGCGAACGACTCAGTTATTGATGTATTAAAAGAGAAAGGCGCATTACTGCACCATCACGCGATTGAACACAGCTACCCACATTGCTGGAGACACAAAACACCAATCATCTTCCGTGCAACACCACAATGGTTCATCTCAATGGATCAAGCGGGTCTTCGTGCAAAAGCATTAGAAGAAGTGAAGAGTGTTGAATGGATGCCTGAATGGGGTCAAAGCCGCATTGAAGGTATGATTGAAGGTCGCCCAGAATGGTGCATCTCTCGTCAACGCACTTGGGGTGTGCCAATCGCTCTATTCGTTCACAAAGAAACGTCTGAACTGCACCCTGATTCACTAGAGCTAATTGAAAAAGTAGCAAAACTAGTTGAAGAGAAGGGCATTCAAGCATGGTGGGATCTTGATATCGCCGAGCTAATGGGTGAAGGCGACGCAACGAAATACGAAAAAGTATTAGATACATTAGATGTATGGTTCGACTCAGGTGTTACTCACTTCTCTGTTGTTGATTCTCGTGAAGAATATAACTTCCCTCAAGAAGAGAGAACACACAGTGCTGACCTTTATTTAGAAGGTTCAGATCAACACCGTGGTTGGTTCCAATCATCGTTGATTTCATCTGTTGCAATGAAAGGTAAAGCACCTTACCGCCAAGTACTAACACACGGTTTCGTGGTAGATGGTAATGGTCGTAAGATGTCTAAATCTGTCGGCAACGTGGTTGCACCAAAAGACGTAACTAATAAACTGGGCGCAGATATCCTTCGTCTATGGGTTGCTTCTACTGATTACACTAACGAAGTTGCGGTTTCTGATGAAATCCTAAAACGTTCAGCGGACGCATACCGTCGTATTCGTAATACGGCACGTTTCTTCTTAGCGAACTTGAATGGTTTTAACCCTGAAACAGACATCGTTCCTGCTGAAGAAATGGTTGCTCTTGATCGCTGGGCTGTTGGTCGTGCGTTTGCTGCACAAGAAGAAATTATCAAGTCTTACGATGAATATAATTTACATGAAGTAACTCAACGTTTGATGCATTTCTGTTCAATCGAAATGGGTTCTTTCTACTTAGATGTGATTAAAGATCGCCAATACACAGCGAAGAAAAGCGGTCATGCTCAACGCAGCTGTCAAACGGCGCTTTACTACATTGTAGAAGCATTAGTTCGTTGGATGGCACCAATCATGTCATTCACGGCTGATGAAATCTGGAATGAAATGCCTGGTAAGCGTGATAAGTTTGTCTTTACTGGCGAATGGTATGAAGGTCTGTTTGATCTTGCTGAAGGTGAAGATCTAAATAACGAATTTTGGAGTGAAATCCAAGCGGTTCGTGCATCAGTTAATAAACTTCTTGAAGCGGCTCGTGGTGAGAAAGTTATTGGTGGTTCACTTCAAGCTGAAATCACGCTATATGCAGATGATGCGCTCGCTGCAAAAATTAATAAGCTTGATAATGAATTACGTTTTGTTCTTCTAACATCAAGCGCAACAGTGAAACCACTAAGCGAAAAATCAGAGTCAGCAAAAGCAACAGAACTTGCTGGTCTGTTTGTTGATGTTGCGGCTTCTGAAGCGGCGAAGTGTGAGCGTTGTTGGCACCATGTTGCTGATGTAGGTACTATCGAAGGGCACGAAGAAGTGTGTGGTCGTTGTGTATCTAACGTTGAAGGCGAAGGCGAAGAGCGTAAATTTGCATAATGACTAGCGATAATAAGACATTACCGCTGCTTAAAGAATCTGGACTTCGCTGGCTATGGCTAGCGGGGTTGGTTTTTATGGCAGACATCAGCATTAAGTTATTTGTGATGAAAGAGATGACTTATGGTTGGGCGAACCGAATTGAAGTTTTGCCTTTCTTTAATTTTCTTTACGCTCATAACTATGGTGCTGCATTTAGCTTTTTAAGTGATCAAGCCGGTTGGCAACGCTGGTTTTTTACCGGTATTGCTATCGCTGTATGTGGTTTACTTGCCTATTGGATGCGCAAAGCACCACAAACGGACAAGTTAAATAACATCGCGTATGCACTGATCATTGGTGGTGCGATTGGTAATGTGTTTGATCGCTTAGTTCATGGTTTTGTAGTGGATTATCTTGATTTCTATTGGGGTAGCTACCATTGGCCAACGTTCAACTTAGCGGATGCTGCGATTTGTATTGGTGCGGGATTGATCATCTTAGATGGATTTCGTTCTAATAAAAAAGAACAATAAGATAAAGTAAAAACATAAGCGCTGCCCGTGAATTCGAGGTGGCGTTTTTTTTAAGTGTTATACCAATATTATTGGTGTTATCTAAGGAAAGACAATGTCAAAAATTGAAAGTAACAGTGAAGTAACCTTACACTTCACTATAAAATTAAAAGATGGCTCGATCGCAGATAGTACCCAGACATCAGGAAAAGCCGCTAAGTTTACAATGGGTGATGGCAGTTTAAGTGAGAATTTTGAACAGTGTTTATTGGGTTTAGAAGCGAATCAGTCTAAGAGCATTGAATTAAATGCAGTTGATGCATTTGGTTTACCTAATCCTGATAATATTCATCATATGGATCGTAATCGATTTGTAGGTGATGCTGCCGCTGAAGTTGGTACTATTATGGCATTCACCGGACCTGATGGTGTTGATATTCCGGGGATCATTACTGATATTGCCGGAGATTCCGTTACTGTCGATTTTAATCACCCATTATCTGGTCAAGATGTTATCTTTGACGTAGAAATCGTAGCGGTTGGATAACCCAACAAAAAATAGAGATAAAAGATGAAAATAGTATTAGCGAACCCTCGTGGATTTTGTGCCGGTGTTGACCGTGCCATTAGTATTGTTGAACGAGCGCTTGAATTATATAAAGCCCCTATTTATGTACGTCATGAAGTGGTTCATAACCGTTTTGTCGTCGAAGGATTAAAGCAACGCGGTGCTATTTTTGTTGAAGAGTTAAGTGAAGTTCCTGATGATAATATCGTGATCTTTTCAGCTCACGGGGTATCTCAAGCAGTGCGTACTGAAGCAAAAGAGCGAGCATTAACCGTATTTGATGCTACTTGCCCATTAGTAACAAAAGTTCATATGGAAGTTGCTCGTGCAAGTAAAAAGAGCATTGAAGTTGTTTTAATTGGCCACGCTGGTCACCCTGAAGTTGAAGGGACCATGGGACAATATGCGAGTGAAACCGGTGGAATGTATTTAGTCGAGACACCTGAGGATGTTGAGAAGCTGATTGTTCAAGATCCAAATAATCTTCATTATGTTAGCCAAACGACTTTATCAGTTGATGAAACCGCAGATGTTATTGATGAATTACGCCGTGTATTTCCAAAGATCCAAGGCCCGCGTAAAGATGATATCTGTTATGCCACACAAAACCGTCAAGATGCAGTGCGAGATATGGCAAGCCAAGTTGATGTGATGATAGTTGTTGGCTCTAAAAATTCATCTAATTCAAATCGATTGCGTGAACTGTCTGAAAAATTAGGCACTACGAGTTATCTGATTGATTGCCCTGAAGAGCTGAAAGAAGAATGGTTAACAAACCAAGCGAAAGTTGGTGTTACCGCCGGCGCATCAGCACCTGAAGAATTAGTTAATCAAATCATTGAACAAGTAAAAGCCTTTGGTGGTACGACTGTGGATGAGTTGAAAGGGCGTGAAGAAAACATGTTTTTTGAAGTACCAAAAGAATTACAAATTAAAACTGTGTCTTAAAAGTTCGCATAGCGATTCATAATAATTTGAGATAGAGTGAAAGATACAAATTTAAAGGAGTACACGAGAATGGTAAGAGTCGCAATTGCTGGTGCAGCAGGAAGAATGGGCCGTAATTTAATTAAAGCTGTTAATGGTTCTCAATATGCGGTTCTTGCAGCAGCGAGTGAGCATCCTGAGTCAAGTTTGATTGGTGTTGATGTTGGTGAAATGGCAGGGTTAGGTAAATCAGGCATTGTTATTGTCGATGATCTTGCGAAAGCCGTAGATGACTTCGATGTCATTATTGATTTTACGTTACCGATTTCAACATTAAAAAACATCGAACTATGCCAAGAGCATAAAAAAGCGATTGTTATTGGTACGACTGGTTTTAGTGAGCCGGGCAAAGAGTTGATTGATCTAGCGGCTAAACAGATCCCTATCGTCATGGCGCCAAATTACAGTGTTGGTGTTAACCTCGTTTTTAAGTTACTAGAAAAAGCCGCAAAAGTAATGGGTGACTACTGTGATATTGAAATTATAGAAGCGCATCACCGTTATAAAGTTGACGCACCGTCAGGTACTGCTATTGGCATGGGAGAAGCAATAGCGGGAGCCATGGGCAATAAGCTTGATGATGTCGCTGTTTATACTCGAGAAGGTATTACCGGTGAGCGCACTAAGAATGAAATTGGTTTTGCTACGATTCGAGCGGGTGACATTGTCGGTGAACATACCGCCATGTTTGCTGATATTGGTGAGCGTGTTGAAATAACACATAAAGCCACCGATAGAATGACGTTTGCAAATGGAGCGGTGAGAGCCTCCCATTGGTTGCATCAAAAGTCGCCAGGTTTTTATACCATGCATGATGTTTTAGACTTGGATCAGATTTAATTATTAAGCCCAAATCATTTATTGATTTGGGCTTTTTTTATCTTAGTGATCTCAAACGCTATAATCATACTTTATGCACGAACGCTGCTCTGTATCAATGGTTTTTGTCGTTTTATATTCTTTATTAGCTTATGGCCATTATTATTGAAGGGTATATTACCGATTAGATAAGTTGTTTTTTATTTGGCTATAGCGTGTTTATTGGTTTAGTTGCTTGTTTTTATATGTTTCATGTTCATATTAACGATTGCTTTATTTCTATGAGTAATTTATAGATGTGAAATAAGTAAAGTTATGCATAAATCCAGTTTTTTACAGGTTTGACCAGAATTGAGTAAGGATAAATGAAGTTTTTGGCTTGAAATGAACGTTTTCTTGATGAGTCGGTTAAAAAACTTGTTTTATAATACAGTTTTTGTTGACACTTACCCTATAGATCTCTAAAATTTCGCCAATTTGTCAAAAATCGAGATTTAATTTCGGTTTTCGGGTTTAAAAAAAGAAGTTTTGCATCGTTATGTATGCATGCTGAATGTTTATTATGTTTGGAGGTTGTCTTGAGTAAATCAGCGCTATTAGTCCTAGAAGATGGGACAGTGTTCCGCGGTCAATCGATTGGAGCAGATGGCTCGGCCGTTGGTGAAGTCGTTTTTAATACCTCGATGACGGGGTACCAAGAAATTCTCACTGATCCTTCCTATTCTCAACAAATCGTTACTCTTACTTATCCTCACATTGGCAACACCGGAATCAATTCCGAAGATGAAGAATCTTCTTCTATCCACGCTCAAGGCCTTGTGATTCGCGATCTTCCTCTCTTAGCTTCAAACTTCCGCAGTGAACAAACTCTTTCTGAATACCTCAAATCTCAAAATATTGTCGGCATTGCTGATATCGATACGCGTAAGCTGACTCGTATTTTGCGTGAGAAGGGTGCTCAAAACGGTTGTATCATTGCTTGCTCTTCTAAGAAAGAAAGCAATTTAGATGAAGCATTTGCTCTTGCTCAAGCAAAAGCATTCCCGGGTCTTAAAGGAATGGATTTAGCGAAGGAAGTTACCACGTCAGAAGCTTACCAGTGGAAACAAGGTTCTTGGACTCTTACTGGCGGTTTGCCAGAAGAAAAAGCAGATAGCGAACTACCGTTCCATGTTGTTGCTTATGATTTTGGTGCTAAACGTAATATCTTACGTATGTTGGTTGACCGCGGTTGTCGTCTAACGGTCGTTCCGGCACAAACTTCAGCAGAAGAAGTATTAGCGATGAACCCAGATGGCGTGTTCTTATCAAATGGCCCTGGTGATCCGGCGCCATGTACTTACGCTATTGAAGCAACGAAAGTGTTCTTAGAAAAAGGGTTACCAATCTTTGGTATCTGTCTTGGTCACCAAATTCTTGCTCTAGCATCAGGCGCTCAAACAGTAAAAATGAAGTTTGGTCACCACGGTGCAAACCACCCTGTTAAAGATTTGGATCGTGATGTAGTTATGATCACTGCACAGAACCACGGTTTTGCGGCAGATGAAGAAACACTTCCAGAAAATTTACGTGCAACACACAAATCATTGTTTGATGGCACTCTGCAAGGCATTCATCGTACAGATAAGCCTGCATTTAGCTTCCAAGGTCACCCTGAAGCAAGCCCTGGCCCACATGATGCAGCGCCATTATTTGACCATTTCATTGAATTGATTCAGCAGCATAAAGCTTAATTCGGAGTAGTAATAAGATGCCAAAACGTACTGATATTAAAAGCGTTCTAATTCTAGGTGCAGGCCCAATTGTTATCGGCCAAGCGTGTGAATTTGACTACTCTGGTGCACAAGCGTGTAAAGCACTTCGTGAAGAAGGCTACCGCGTTATTCTTGTGAACTCTAACCCTGCAACCATCATGACTGACCCAGACATGGCTGATGCAACGTACATTGAACCTATCCATTGGGAAGTGGTTCGTAACATCATCGAAAAAGAACGTCCAGATGCAGTACTGCCTACGATGGGTGGTCAAACGGCATTGAACTGTGCGCTTGATTTAGAGAGACACGGTGTTCTTGCTGAGTTCGGTGTTGAGATGATTGGTGCAACGGCGGATGCGATTGATAAAGCAGAAGACCGTTCACGTTTTGATAAAGCAATGAAGTCAATTGGCCTTGAATGTCCAAACGCTGATACCGCAAAAACAATGGAAGAAGCTTACAAAGTTTTAGACATGGTAGGTTTCCCTTGTATCATTCGTCCATCATTTACGATGGGTGGTACTGGTGGTGGTATCGCGTATAACAAAGAAGAATTTGAAGAAATTTGTCGCGGTGGTTTGGATCTTTCTCCAACCAACGAGCTTCTAATCGATGAATCATTGATCGGTTGGAAAGAGTACGAGATGGAAGTGGTTCGTGATAAAAACGACAACTGCATCATCGTATGTACGATTGAAAACTTTGATGCAATGGGCATTCACACTGGTGATTCCATCACTGTGGCTCCAGCTCAAACGCTAACAGATAAAGAATACCAACTAATGCGTAACGCTTCTCTAGCAGTATTGCGTGAGATTGGTGTTGAAACGGGCGGTTCAAACGTACAGTTTGGTATTAACCCGAAAGATGGCCGTATGGTTGTTATCGAAATGAACCCACGTGTATCGCGTTCATCAGCTCTAGCGTCTAAAGCAACTGGTTTCCCTATTGCAAAAATCGCAGCTAAATTAGCGATTGGCTATACGCTTGATGAGTTAATGAATGACATCACTGGTGGTGCAACTCCAGCATCATTTGAACCAACAATCGATTATGTTGTTACTAAGATCCCTCGTTTTAACTTCGAAAAATTCGCAGGTGCTAACGATCGTCTAACCACGCAGATGAAATCGGTTGGTGAAGTAATGGCTATTGGCCGTAACCAACAAGAATCACTGCAAAAAGCACTTCGTGGCTTAGAAGTTGGCGCGGATGGTTTTGATGAAATGGTTGATCTTGATGCACCCGATGCATTAACTAAGATTCGTCACGAATTAAAAGACGCAGGTGCTGAGCGTATTTGGTACATTGCGGACGCATTCCGTGCTGGTATGTCTATTGATGGTGTGTTTAACCTAACGAATGTTGACCGTTGGTTCTTGGTACAAATCGAAGATTTAGTTAAGATGGAAGCAGAAGTTAAAGCGGGCGGTTTTGCTAGCTTAACTGCGGATAGCCTTCGTCAATTAAAACGTAAAGGCTTTGCTGATGCTCGTCTATCTAAGTTATTAGGTGTTGCTGAAAGTGAAATCCGTCGTCTTCGTGACCAGCATGATATTCATCCTGTCTACAAGCGTGTAGATACGTGTGCTGCTGAATTTTCTTCGGATACTGCTTACATGTATTCAACGTATGATGAAGAATGTGAATCGAATCCAACCGACAATGATAAGATCATGATCTTAGGTGGCGGTCCAAACCGTATCGGCCAAGGTATTGAATTTGATTATTGTTGTGTACACGCATCATTAGCACTTCGTGAAGATGGCTATGAAACGATCATGGTTAACTGTAACCCTGAGACCGTTTCTACTGATTACGATACGTCTGACCGCTTGTACTTTGAACCAGTAACTTTGGAAGATGTACTAGCCATCGTTCGTATTGAAAAACCAAAAGGTGTTATCGTTCAATACGGTGGTCAAACACCACTTAAATTGGCTCGTGCTCTTGAAGCCGCAGGTGTTCCAATTATAGGTACAAGCCCTGATGCTATCGATCGCGCAGAAGACCGTGAGCGTTTTCAAGTTGCAGTAGACCGTTTAGGCCTTCTACAGCCAGAAAATGCAACGGTAACAGCGATGGAACAAGCGATTGAGAAATCAAGAGAAATTGGTTTTCCACTGGTTGTTCGTCCTTCTTATGTTCTTGGTGGTCGTGCGATGGAAATCGTATATGACGAGCAAGACTTACGTCGCTACTTTAATGAAGCGGTAAGCGTTTCAAATGAATCACCAGTTCTACTTGATAGCTTCCTAGATGATGCCATCGAAGTTGACGTAGATGCAATTTGTGACGGTGAGCAAGTAGTTATTGCTGGTATCATGGAGCACATCGAGCAAGCGGGTGTTCACTCTGGTGACTCAGCATGTTCTCTTCCTGCTTATACACTAAGCGAAGAAATCCAAGACGTAATGCGTGATCAAGTACGTAAGTTAGCATTTGAGCTAGGTGTACGTGGCTTAATGAATACTCAGTTTGCGGTTAAGAATAACGAAGTTTACTTAATTGAAGTTAACCCACGAGCGGCACGTACGATCCCATTCGTATCTAAAGCTACCGGTGCTCCAATTGCTAAAATTGCAGCACGTGTAATGGCGGGTCAATCTCTAGAGTCTCAAGGCTTTACTAAAGAGATTATCCCACCTTATTTCTCAGTAAAAGAAGTGGTATTGCCGTTTAACAAATTCCCAGGTGTTGATCCACTGTTAGGCCCAGAAATGCGCTCAACGGGTGAAGTCATGGGTGTTGGTAATACGTTTGCAGAAGCCTTTGCTAAAGCTGAATTAGGGTGCAGTAAAGAGTACCCAGAAGGCGGTCGTGCATTACTTTCTGTTCGTGATGGTGATAAGAAGCGTGTTGTCGATTTAGCAAAACACCTTGTTAAAATTGGTTATCAATTAGACGCAACGCACGGTACTGCGGTGATTCTTGGTGAAGCGGGTATTAATCCTCGTTTAGTCAACAAGGTTCATGAAGGTCGTCCTCACATTCTTGACCGTATTAAGAATGGCGAATACACCTACATTGTAAACACGGCATCTGGTCGTCAAGCGATTGAAGACTCTAAACTTCTTCGTCGTGGCGCTCTCGCGGGTAAAGTGAACTACACAACAACATTAAATGCAGCATTTGCAAGTTGTCTAGCTCATGAAGCGGATGATCGTAATACGATTAACTCCCTGCAAGAATTGCACGCAAGAGTAGCGGCTAAATACGCTTAGTCACAACGAGTACTAATACTTTAAGTGCTAAATGATAAAAGCCCGAAGAATGAGATTTCTTCGGGCTTTTTGTTGCTGCTAATGTCGGTGTTCCTTAAAAATCAATCGTTTGATAACTTAATTAGCGCCTGATAGAACGCTTTCTCAAAGCTATCAATTGGTCGCTCTACTGGTAAAACACCTTCTTTTGCTGCTATTGGGTGATAATCTGCAACAAATTGAACAAATAGCTGTGGATTATTTCCTTCTAAACCTACAAATCCTGCCATGTTATAGCTACCAAACAATGAGCCACTTTTCGATTTTATGCTGCCTTTAATTGGCTCTTTTCTCATACTATTGCGGTATATCAATGTGCCATCGATACCGGAAGTCGGTAGTAAGGCGATTAACCCTAACTCTTTATCGTATCGATAGGCAAACTGAAGAAGACTTTTCATCTGATTCGCCGTCATTCTATTATTTCGGGATAAACCAGAGCCATCTACAATAACTGCGTTGGTTAAATCCACATTAGCTTGTTTTAATAAGATGTCTTTAACCGCTGCGGTGCCATTACTAAAGCTTCCCGGTTGTTGGTAATGATAATGGCCTAACGTTTTCACTAAATTATCAGCGTAGTGGTTATCTGATTTTTTCAACATGTGATTAAGTAATACCATTAGCGGTTCTGATTGGTGAGAGGCAAGCAGCACTGTTTTCTGTATTTTCCCGGTCGAATTACCGAATATTATTTTTCCAGATAAATTAATATTTTGTTCATTAAGGATGCGTAATAGCGTTTGTTCGGTGAATTCTGTTGTATTTTGCACTGCAAACTTTAATGGTAATGGTTTGCTTCTTGCGACTAAGCAGCCTGATAGGTGGTAGTTATTGCCTTGAGTTGTTAGTTCTAAATCACAAAATGAATTTTTTTGCTCTTTGGCACTGACAGTCCGTGCAGTTGTCGTGAATGAAATTGGTTGGTGTATTGGCACGAAGACACGGGTAGTCCCGTTCTCATTTGTTGATATTGATGCTTGCACACAGTTTTCATCAATGCTTAATGCGCTTGATGGTGCGCTGTAACACACGCCGAGAATATCCCATGGCCAGCCGACAGCACGCTCATAACCAGTGAAAATCGAATCATCAACCCATAGATCGCCTTTAATGTTTTTTAATCCGCTATTTTTAAATAGGGATGAAAGGTTATCTCTTGTTAGTGAAGGATCTCCAGAAAAGGTTAATTGAACACTATTGTGTTTTGTTTTATGCAAAGTCGTTTTAAATTGAAAGTTTTCCCCAAGAGCTAAACGAGAAGCAAGTGCTGTCGCTACTTTTAATGTACTGGCTGGGGGGAGAAGCTCATTTTCTTTTTGCTGAAACTCAATACTCTGATCGTGTAGAGATTCAACCACAATAGCAGCACGGCTCCCACTAGGAAGGAGTTGAATGCTTGATGGAATGCTGCTGGCAAAGGTTGAAAAAGAATAAAGCGAGAGAGATAAGATAAATAATCGAGATAAAGGCATGGTCAACTCGTGCTGAAAATAATAAGGACATTTTACAGGTTTGAGTCGGTTTGTATGCGGAAAGTGAATAAAAATAAGGGGGATAGTAATAAAAAACGCCCACCGAAGTGAGCGTTTTATTTAAGTATTTATTAAGACTTTATTAGAAGTCGTAACGCATACCTAGAGCTAGCTCGTCTTCAGCTGCTGCAGAACCAACTTTATCAGAATCTAACATGTTAAAGTTGTAAGAGATGTAAGAACGGAAATTAGCATTGAAGAAGTATGTAGCATCTACTGCAAAGTTGTCCGCTGATGTTTCGTTATCAGTTTCAGCATTGTTGTATGTAGATGTAAATACTGTTTTACCCATAGTATAAGCTACTGCCGCTTCATAACCAGTGTAATCTACTGAGTTACTCGTAGTAAGTACTTGTTTCTCACCATCAGTGAAAGTACCTGCAAAGTATAGGTCGCCCATAGTGTAAGAACCAGCAAACATCATTTCATTTGATGCGCCTTGATCTGCGTAACCGCCACCCAGTTTAAAGCCAGAGTCACCAAATGCGTAGATACCAGAAGTAGAGAAACCATCGTTGCTTTCGTCGCCTTTAGCTGCATCATCAAAACGGTAATTCGCTTTAAATGCGAAATCACCAAATTGACCTGCGTATGCAATTGCGTTGTCTTCGCGATCCGCTACAGCGATTTTGTCAGCTGCTGTGTTACCAGCGTATGCCATGATATCGGTAAAATCAGTAATAACGCCTAGAGCACCGTCGTTTTTACCGTAAGTAACTTCACCAAAAGTGCCGCCCATACCTGCAAACATGTAACGGTTTTCAAGATTACCGTTTTCGCCAATAGTATCATTAGTTGTAAATTCGCCTTCCCAGAAACCTACACCGTATAGGCCGTCAGAAATTTGAGTAGTACCTTTAACGTTTAGACGGACACGCGATGCATCTGTCGCATCACCATCTTTCATAGATAGACGCGCTTCAGCACGACCGCCCATTTCTAGAGTTTGGTCTGCGCCTTTGTAGATCTCTGCTGCGTTAACTGCACCAGTTGACATAATAGCGGCTACTGCAAGAGCCAATACGTTCTTGTTCATTATGTAATTTCCTATAAGGGTGGAGGAGAAATAAGTTTAGTATAATTCGTATCGTTTGTTGATAACTTATTACGTTTAAAAAAGAGTTATCAATAGATACCGTTGTTTCAATACCTATATTTTCAGGGTTAAACCAATAGAAAGGTTAGTAAAACAATCTAAAAACTCCAATTGAACACTGTTTTTAATGGTCATAGTGTGAGATGTGTCTTTATTTTTCAGTTGGTTACGTTTTTTTAATAAAGTTTTACTCATTTTTGTTTTTTGGTGGTTTTTATGTTTTTTTTTCTTTTAGTTCTAAAGTTAGTGTGACGTCTATCTCAAAATGTATGAATTTACCTATTTATTAATTGAGCTGTTTTCTTTTTTGAGACTGAGTTCTTAATTATATGAAACTCATTTAATTAAAACTTGTGCGTTTTAGTGTAAATAGATAGGTGATAAAATTTATTTCTTTGTTTACACTAAGAGCATCGAACATAAACAGAAAACACACTTAGGTCCCTTCCTTAATGAAAAGGGGATACCTTGAGTGGGATTTTTATTTGCTGAATTTTGGTTTCAGCTTTAGAGGTAGGAAATATGGACAAGGTACCAATGACAATACGTGGTGAGAAACTACTGCGTGATGAATTAGAAGTACTATTAAAGCGTCGCCCTGTGATTTCAAAAGCCATTGGTGAAGCTCGTGAACTTGGTGATTTAAAAGAAAATGCCGAGTATCATGCCGCCCGTGAAGACCAAGGTATTTGTGAAGCTCAAATTCGTGATATTGAATATAAGCTATCAGTTGCTCAGGTTATTGATGTAACAAAGATGACTAATACAGGAAAGGTTATTTTTGGTGCGACAGTGACTTTACTCGACGTTGATACTGAAGATAAAGTGAAATACCAAATTGTTGCAGATGATGAAGCAAACATAAAAGAGGGACGAATTTCGGTTAATTCCCCTATTGCTCGTGGTTTGATTGGTAAACTGGTTGAGGATGAAGTTAGTATCCGAACCCCTGGTGGAACGAAAGAGTTTGAAATTGACGCGGTAGAATATATTTAATCGCGCTTATATTAGTATAAAATAAAAGGCCGCCTAGCTATGAGCTATTGACGGCCTTTTTAATTTCTTTGCATATACTGTTTATGCTAAGTTATTATTTTCTAGGGATCTCAATTTTACGAGCTTCGCTAGCGCGGTATAACACAAGTGTTTTACCAATAACTTGAACTTTTTCTGCTTCTGTTTCACGAATGATTGCATCAACAATCAATTGCTTAGTATCACGATCTTCAGATGCGATTTTAACTTTAATTAATTCGTGATGATTAAGTGCAATCTCAATTTCAGCTACAACTGCTTCAGTTAGACCATTTGAACCCATCATTACAACGGGTTTTAAATAGTGAGCAAGGCCTTTAAGGTGTTGCTTTTGTTTTGTGCTTAGGTTCATATATACCCGATTTTTTCTATATTAAGGGTTGAAAACAGCCTATTCTAACGCCATCTATCCCTGAAGACTATTTTTTGTTTCAGTCTTCTAATTTAAATTAAGTATTTTTAGGTAATGCATGAGTAAGAATAAACTTTCAGCAAGCTCTGGCCGCTGGTTAAAAGAACATTTTGATGATAAATACGTTCTTGAAGCGCAAAAAAGAGGCTATCGCTCTCGTGCTATTTTTAAACTTGAAGAAATTCAAAATAAAGACAAGCTATTAAAGCCAGGAATGACGGTGGTTGACCTTGGTGCTGCTCCAGGTGGGTGGTCACAATATGCGGTTGAGCAAGTCGGTGATTCTGGTCAAGTAATCGCTTGTGATATTTTAGCTATGGACTCAATTGCGGGTGTGAGCTTTTTACAAGGGGATTTTAGAGAAGAAGCGGTACTAGACGCATTGCTTGAACGCATACAACCAGATATGGTAGATGTAGTAATGTCGGATATGGCACCAAATATGAGTGGTAACCCTGCGGTGGATCAACCAAGATCAATGTATCTTGTTGAGTTAGCGTTGGATATGTGCCGCCAAGTATTGGCTCCTAATGGCAGTTTCACGGTCAAAGTATTCCAAGGTGAAAGCTTTGATGCATACTTACAAGAAGTACGTAAGGTATTCAAAGTCGTTAAGATTAGAAAACCTGATTCATCACGAGCTCGCTCTCGTGAAGTGTATATTGTAGCCACTGGTTACAAAGGATAATTCTTACGTAGTAGCTACAGGATATAAACTGTAGTACTCTTTCATTCATCTATTTAGTTAACGCGGGGTTAACACCTTGAGTGACATGGCAAAAAATCTAATATTATGGCTGGTTATCGCGGTTGTTTTAATGTCGGTATTCCAAAGCTTTGGACCGAGCGACAGCTCTGGTCGTTCAGTTGATTACACCACTTTTGTTAAAGAAGTTGGTAATAGTCAAGTTCAAGAAGCAACCTTTAATAATCGTGAAATTAAAGTAACAAAGAGTGATGGTACTCGCTATGTGACATACATGCCGGTATACCAAGACCCTAAATTGCTTGATGACCTGATTAATCAAAATGTAATCGTTAAAGGCACACCACCTGAAGAGCAGAGCTTACTTGAGTCTATCTTTATTTCGTGGTTCCCAATGATTCTTCTTATTGGTGTTTGGATCTTCTTTATGCGTCAAATGCAAGGCGGCGGTGGCAAAGGGGCAATGTCCTTTGGCAAAAGCAAAGCTAAGATGATGACGGAAGAACAGATCAACACAACCTTTGATGATGTTGCTGGTTGTGATGAAGCAAAAGAAGACGTTAAAGAATTAGTTGATTATTTACGTGAACCAAGCCGATTCCAGAAACTAGGTGGTAAAATCCCAACAGGTGTTTTATTGGTTGGTCCTCCTGGTACTGGTAAAACGCTAATTGCAAAAGCAATTGCAGGTGAAGCGAAAGTACCGTTCTTCTCAATTTCAGGTTCTGATTTCGTTGAAATGTTTGTTGGTGTTGGTGCATCTCGTGTGCGTGACATGTTTGAACAAGCGAAAAAATCATCGCCTTGTATCATCTTTATCGATGAAATCGATGCCGTAGGCCGTCAGCGTGGCGCCGGTGTTGGTGGTGGTAATGATGAGCGTGAGCAAACATTGAACCAAATGCTGGTTGAAATGGATGGTTTTGAAGGTAACGAGGGTGTCATCGTTGTTGCTGCGACTAACCGTCCTGATGTACTTGATGCTGCACTATTACGTCCGGGTCGTTTTGACCGCCAAGTTGTTGTTGGTTTACCTGACATACGTGGCCGTGAGCAAATTCTTCAAGTACACATGCGTAAAGTACCATTAGGCAGTGGTGTTGAACCATCGCTAATCGCACGTGGTACACCAGGTTTCTCTGGTGCTGACTTAGCTAACTTAGTTAATGAAGCCGCATTATTTGCAGCTCGAACCAATAAACGTGTTGTGTCAATGGTTGAGTTTGAACTTGCTAAAGACAAAATAATGATGGGCGCAGAGCGCAAATCAATGGTAATGACGGAAGAGACTAAAACCTCAACGGCTTACCATGAAGCTGGTCATGCTATTGTTGGTCGTTTAGTGCCTGAACATGATCCTGTTTATAAAGTATCGATTATTCCACGTGGCCGTGCGCTAGGTGTAACAATGTATTTACCAGAACAAGATCGCGTAAGCATGAATCGCCAGCACTTAGAGTCTATGATTTCAAGTTTGTATGGTGGTCGATTGGCTGAAGAGCTAATTTACGGCGTTGATAAAGTATCTACTGGTGCTTCAAATGACATCGAAAGAGCCACTGATATTGCGCGTAAAATGGTAACTCAATGGGGCTTTTCAGAAGCACTAGGTCCATTGTTATACGCAGAAGATCAAGGCGACCCTTTCTCTGGCCACGGTGGTTCTCATCAATCAAAGCATGTTTCTCCTGAAACATTGAAACTTATTGATGCAGAAATTCGTACTATCATTGATCGTAACTATGCTCGTGCTAGACAGATCCTTGAAGATAATATGGATGTGCTGCATTCAATGAAAGATGCATTGATGACATTTGAAACCATTGATGCGGGTCAAATTGATGACTTGATGGAGCGTAAAACTGAAATTCGTGAGCCTCAAGGGTGGGGAGATGATAATCAAACCAAACCTGAAGAGAAAAGCGAAAAACCAGCTGAAGCAGACGTTGAGACTAAAACTGAAGAATCTAAAGTAGAAGAAAGTACAGAGGAAGAAAAGCCTCAAGTCACTGAAGAAACGAAAAAAGATTCCGATTCATCAGAAAAATAAGATGAGTTAATAAAAATAAACCCCGAGTTCTGCTCGGGGTTTTTGTATTTAAAAGGACTGATCATGAAATTGATAAGCAAAGAGAAGACGTTAATATTAGATCGCTCTCATGTAATGGGGATCCTTAATGTAACGCCTGATTCTTTTTCTGATGGTGGTAAATTTACTGATTTAGAGGCGGCTTTAAGACAAGCTGAAAAAATGGTAAATGCTGGTGTTAGTTTTATTGATATTGGTGGTGAGTCAACCAGACCAGGGGCACCTGAGGTTGGAATTCAGCAAGAATTGGATCGGGTTATTCCGATCATTGAAGCTATTCATCAGCGATTTGATACATGGATATCAATTGATACCAGTAAAGCGGTCGTAATGGATGAAGCTGTAAAGTTTGGTGCAGATTTAATTAATGATGTGCGGGCATTACAAGAGCCTAATGCGCTAGAGGTTGCGGCAAAAGCGAATGTACCAATTTGCTTGATGCATATGCAAGGTCAACCAAGAACGATGCAATCAAACCCTACTTATGAAAACGTATTTTCAGATGTTTCTCTTTTTTTAGAAGAAAGAATAGCGGCTTGCCAATCGATTGGTATCACAAAAGATAAATTAATTCTCGATCCTGGGTTTGGATTTGGGAAAAGCTTGGCGCATAATTACCAATTACTTACTGAATTAGAACGTTTCCATCAATTTGGGCTTCCTATATTGGCGGGAATGTCTCGTAAATCAATGATTTTTAAATTGCTGGATATTGAGCCCCAAGAGGCTATTTCTGGAAGCTTGGCGTGCGCGACCATTGCAGCAATGAAAGGCGCACAAATTATCCGAGTTCATGATTTTGAACAAACAATGGATATTGTGAAAGTTTGCCAAGCAACATTGGAGCAAGCTTCTTAGTGAGAAGCATGCTCATTTAAAGAATAAATTATTAAAATTAAAACATGGAGTACAACATGGCTGAGCGTAAATATTTTGGAACAGATGGAGTTCGTGGATTAGTGGGGCAAGCGCCGATTACTCCTGATTTTGTTATGAAACTTGGTTGGGCTGCCGGAAAAGTATTGGCTAAACAAGGTACAAAGAAAGTTATTATCGGTAAAGACACGCGTATTTCAGGCTACATGTTGGAATCAGCATTAGAAGCGGGTTTAGCTGCCGCAGGCCTTAAAGCGAAGTTCACTGGCCCAATGCCAACCCCAGCAGTTGCGTATTTAACGCAAACTTTTCGTGCCGAAGCCGGTATCGTTATTTCGGCTTCTCATAATCCGTATTACGATAATGGCATTAAATTTTTCTCATCTGAAGGTACGAAATTACCGGATGATATCGAAATGGCGATTGAAGCTGAACTTGATAAACCAATGACGTGTGTTGAATCGGCATTATTAGGTAAAGCGTCACGTTTAAATGATGCGGCTGGTCGTTATATCGAGTTTTGTAAAAGTACATTTCCAAAAGAACTTAGCTTAGCTGGCGTTAAAATGGTTGTCGATTGTGCTCATGGGGCGACATACCATATTGCCCCTAATGTTTTTAAAGAGCTTGGTGCAGAGATTATTACGATTGGTTGTGAGCCTAATGGTACGAACATCAATCATGAAGTAGGGGCAACGGATGTTCGCGCCTTACAAGCAAAAGTACTTGAAGAAAAAGCCGACTTTGGTGTCGCTTTTGATGGTGATGGTGACCGCATCATTATGGTTGATGATCTTGGTAATAAAGTCGATGGTGACCAAATTGCCTATATTATTGCCCGTGATGCATTACGTCGTGGTGAGTTAAAAGGTGGTGTTGTAGGCACTCTAATGACCAATATGGGCATGGAAGTAGCTTTGCGTAATTTAGGTATACCTTTTGTACGCTCTAACGTTGGTGACCGTTACGTCATGGAAAAATTATTGGAAAATAATTGGAAAATTGGCGCTGAAAATTCAGGTCATGTTATTTTATTAGACAAAGTAACGACGGGGGATGCAATTGTAGCGGCTCTGCAAGTTATAGCATCAATTGTTGGCAGTAAAATGTCATTGAAAGAACTTTGTAATGGCATGACGTTATTCCCGCAAGTTTTGGAAAATATCCGTTTTGTTGGTGATAATAATCCATTAGATACCGAGTTAGTTAAAGCAGTTCAGGCTGATGTAGAAACTAAACTTGGTGATAATGGTCGAGTTTTATTACGAAAATCAGGAACTGAACCATTAATTCGCGTTATGGTTGAAGGTGAAAATGCTGAGCTTGTGCAGCAATATGCTCTTCAAATTGTAGATGCAGTAAAAGAAAGCTGTTAATTTAAGCAATTAAATGAAATTGAACGTTTTTTGTTAATTTTAGCTTGTCATAGTAGCCTAGTTTGGTTAATATCCTCCGGCCTCTTAATTGAGAGCGCGCTGGTGTTGCCAATGGGCTACCGGTACATTAATTAGATACATAGGTGACGGAATGCATACGATTCTACTTGTGATTTATCTGATTGCCGCAGTCGGTGTAATTGGCCTAGTATTGGTACAACACGGTAAAGGCGCAGATATGGGAGCCTCATTTGGGGCTGGAGCATCAAATACAGTATTTGGCTCTGGTGGCTCTGGAAACTTTTTAACTCGAATGACTGCAATTTGTGCAACAGTATTTTTTATTATCAGTTTAGCATTAGGCAATATGTCTACGCACAAATCTGAAGGTTTTGATCTTAAATTAGATCAACAAGCAACAGAGCAAGTAACTGATAATGTGAGTGACGTTCCTGCTACTGAAAACAGCGACGTTCCTCTTTAAACGAATTTAGCCGAGATGGTGAAATTGGTAGACACGCTAGCATGAGGTGCTAGTGCCTTAGGGTATGAGGGTTCAAGTCCCTCTCTCGGCACCATATTTCAGACAAGAATCTGATTCTTGTAATAAAAGGATAAAGAAACTATACTTTCTTTGTTCTTTTCGGACGCGGGATGGAGCAGTTTGGTAGCTCGTCGGGCTCATAACCCGAAGGTCGTCGGTTCAAATCCGGCTCCCGCAACCAATTATCTAGTAAGAGTAATTGCTATTATTAGATAAGTCACGCAAGTGGCATTCAGGGTCCAGCAGTATTAAACCCCGCAATTATCGGGGTTTTTTGCTATCTGAAACAGACTGTTTTTTAAAAAATTGGGCCTTTTAGTGCCCTTTTTTTGTTTTCAGGGGATATCAATGACAGGATTAGAAAGACAACTAACAGAAATGCTTGAGGCTCCTGTTGGTGCTTTAGGTTATGAATTGGTCGGTTTAGAATTTATTCGTGCGGGTGAACATTCAACGTTACGTGTTTTTATCGATCATGAAAATGGCATATTTGTAGAAGACTGTGCGGAAGCTAGTCGTCAAATCAGTGCTGTAATGGATGTAGAAGATCCAATCACAGTAGCATATAACCTAGAGGTTTCGTCTCCAGGTCTTGAACGTCCACTGTTTAAAGCAGCACATTATCAACAATTTGTTGGTCACGAGGTCAGCCTTGTATTAAAGATGCCGATGAATAACCGTCGTAAATGGAAAGGAGACATTCTGGACATTAACGGTGAAATTGTTACGGTTACAGTTGATGGTAACAATGAAGAATTTGCGTTAAGCAACATTTCAAAGGCGAACTTAGTTCCTAAATTTTAAGGCTGAAGAGGCTAAAATGAACAAAGAAATCTTAGCTGTTGTAGAAGCAGTATCAAATGAAAAAGCTGTTCCTCGTGAACGAATTTTTGAAGCATTAGAAATCGCATTAGCAACAGCAACAAAGAAAAAATCTGCGCTGGAAATTGAAGTACGTGTAGCGATTGATCGCAAAACAGGTGCAGTTGAAACTTTCCGTCGTTGGGTTGCGGTTGCTCAAGTTGAGCACCCTACATTAGAAATTTCTATTGAAGCGGCACAATTTGAAGATGAAACAATCGAAATCGGTGGTTTTATTGAAGATGATATCGAATCAGTAACGTTTGACCGTATTACGACACAAACAGCGAAGCAAGTTATCGTACAAAAAGTACGTGAAGCTGAGCGTGCGATGATCGTTGAGCAGTTTATTGATAACGAAGGTGAGTTAATCACTGGTATCGTTAAAAAAGTAAACCGCGATGCAATTATCGTTGATCTAGGTAGCAACGCTGAAGCGGTTATTTTACGTGAAGATCAACTTCCACGTGAAAATTTCCGTCCAGGTGACCGTGTTCGTGGTCTGCTATATGCAGTTAAACCAGAAGCTCGCGGTTTCCAGTTATTCATGACTCGCTCAAAAGGCGTAATGTTAACTGAATTGTTCCGCGTTGAAGTGCCTGAAATCGGTGAAGAACTGATTGAAATTAAAGCCGCTGCTCGTGATCCAGGTTCTCGTGCTAAAATCGCTGTGAAAACAAACGATAAACGTATTGATCCTGTTGGTGCGTGTGTTGGTATGCGTGGCGCTCGTGTTCAAGCTGTATCAAATGATCTTGGTGGTGAACGTATTGATATCGTGCTTTGGGATGATAATCCTGCACAGTTTGTTATCAATTCTATGGCTCCAGCAGAAGTGGCTTCTATTATTGTAGATGAAGACAACAATACGATGGATATTGCTGTTGAAGCTGATAATCTAGCACAAGCAATTGGCCGTAGTGGTCAAAATGTACGTCTAGCGTCTCAACTAACTGGTTGGGAACTTAACGTAATGACGGTTGCTGACCTTAATAAGAAGCACCAAGAAGAAGCTCAAGGTTCTATTGATGCATTTGTTAAGCATTTAGACATTGATGCAGATTTTGCTCAACTATTAGTTGAAGAAGGTTTCACTACGCTTGAAGAGATCGCTTACGTACCAGTAAACGAACTATTAGAAGTGGAAGCTTTAGACGAAGAAACAGTGGATCTTCTTCGTACTCGCGCTAAAGAAGCATTAACAACTCTCGCACTAGCACAAGAAGAGTCTCTTGATGGTATTGAACCAGCAGAAGACTTACTTGCTCTTGAAGGTCTAGAGCGTGAATTGGCATTTAAATTTGCAGCTAAAGGTGTAATTACACTTGAAGATCTTGCAGACCAAGGTGTTGATGAGTTGTCTGATATTGAAGACTTAACAGAAGAACGTGCTGGTGAGTTAATCATGGCTGCACGTAATATTTGTTGGTTTAGCGACGAAGCATAATTATTTCAGCAAGGAGAAGCGGTATGACAAAGCTTACGGTAAAAGCACTTAGTGAAGACATTGGAACTCCAGTTGACCGCTTACTTCAGCAATTTTCAGATGCTGGTATTAATAAAAAAGATGGAGACTCTGTTTCTGAAGGTGAAAAGCAATCATTGCTTATTCATCTAAAAAAAGAGCATGGTAGCGCTGATGAAAGTGCTTCACCAACCCGTCTCACTCTTCAACGCAAAACTCGTAGCACGTTAAGTGTTGCTGGTTCTGGCGGTAAAAGTAAAGATGTGCAAGTAGAAGTGCGTAAAAAACGTACTTATGTAAAAGCGAGCACGCTTGAAGAAGAGAAAAAAACTGAGCAAATGAAAGTAGAGGCTGAAGACAAGGCCAAACGTGACGCAGAGGAAGCTGCCGTTCGCGAACTTGAACAAAAGGCTAAACGTGAAGCGGAAGAAAAAGCTAAACGTGAAGCAGAAGCAGAAGTCAAAGTAAAGCGTGACGCAGAACAAACAGCGAAACGCACTAAGACTGAAAAGGCTAAAAAAGAAATGACTACTAAAAATGATCAAGCAAAAACAGAAGCTGATGAATTGAAACTTCGTCAGGAAACAGAAGCGACTCGTAAAGCAGAAGCAGAAGCTGCAAAACTAGTTGAAGATGCACGTAAACTGGCTGAAGAAAACGAAGGCCGTTGGAAAGAAGAAGAACAAAAGAAAACAGCTGCTGAAAAAACGGCTGATTATCATGTAACAACGTCAACTCACGCTCGTGAAGCTGAAGATGCAGCTGACCGTAAAGATGAGCAACAGCCACGTCGTCGTAAGAAAAAAGCGAAAGCGGCACCAGTAGAACGCGGTGGTCGCAACCAACGTGGCGGACGTAACAGAAAACCTCAAGTTAACAAACCAACCTCTATGCAACATGGCTTTGATAAGTCAGCGACTGTTGCTAAGCAAGATGTTGCGATTGGTGAAACAATTGTTGTTTCTGAACTTGCAAACAAAATGTCAGTTAAAGCAACTGAAGTAATTAAAGTTATGATGAAGATGGGCGCTATGGCGACTATCAACCAAGTTATTGACCAAGAAACTGCAGCATTAGTTGCTGAAGAAATGGGTCATAAAGTGGTTCTTCGTAAAGAAAACGAATTAGAAGAAGCGGTACTGTCTGATCGTGATAACAGCGCAACGGTTGAAGGCCGTGCACCAGTTGTTACTATCATGGGTCACGTAGACCACGGTAAAACATCTACACTGGATTACATTCGTCGCGCACACGTTGCTGACGCTGAAGCTGGTGGTATCACACAACACATCGGTGCATACCACGTTGAAACTGACAACGGTATGATCACTTTCCTTGATACTCCTGGACACGCAGCCTTTACTGCAATGCGTGCTCGTGGTGCTCAAGCGACGGATATCGTTGTTCTTGTTGTTGCTGCAGATGATGGTGTTATGCCACAAACAATCGAAGCTATCCAACACGCAAAAGCGGCTGGTGTACCTCTGATTGTTGCTGTAAACAAAATCGATAAAGAAGGCGCTAACCCAGATAATGTTAAAAATGAGCTTGCTCAATATGACATTATTCCTGAGGAGTGGGGCGGTGAGAACATGTTTGTTCACATCTCTGCTAAGCAAGGCACTAACATTGAAGGTCTTCTAGAAGCCATCCTTCTTCAATCTGAAGTACTTGAATTAACTGCGGTTAAAGAAGGTATGGCATCAGGTGTTGTTGTTGAATCTCGTCTTGATAAAGGTCGTGGTCCAGTTGCTACTGTTCTTGTTCAATCAGGTACTTTACACAAGGGCGACATCGTTCTTTGTGGTCAAGAGTATGGCCGTGTTCGTGCTATGCGCGATGAAAACGGTAAAGACATTGACAGTGCTGGCCCATCAATTCCTGTTGAGATCCTTGGTCTTTCAGGCGTTCCTGCATCAGGTGATGAAGCGACTGTTGTTCGTGATGAGCGTAAAGCTCGTGAAGTTGCGAACTACCGTCAAGGTAAATTCCGTGATGTGAAACTTGCTCGTCAACAAAAAGCGAAACTAGAAAACATGTTTGCAAACATGGAAGCTGGTGAAGTTGCTGAATGTAACGTTGTACTTAAAGCGGACGTTCAAGGTTCTGTTGAAGCGATTGCTGATTCACTACGTAAACTATCAACTGACGAAGTTAAAGTTAACATCGTAGGTTCTGGTGTTGGTGGTATTACTGAAACTGATGCAACTCTTGCTGCGGCTTCAAATGCGATTCTTTTAGGCTTCAACGTACGTGCTGATACAAGTGCACGTCGTACAATCGAAAATGAAAACCTAGATCTTCGTTACTACTCAATCATTTACCAATTGATTGACGAAGTTAAACAAGCGATGGGCGGTATGCTTGCTCCTGAATTCCGTCAAGAAATCATTGGTCTTGCACAAGTACGTGAAGTATTCAAATCTCCTAAGATTGGTGCTGTTGCTGGTTGTATGGTTACTGAAGGTACGATTAAGCGTAATAACCCAATCCGTGTATTACGTGACAATATCGTAATTTACGAAGGTGAACTAGAATCACTACGTCGCTTTAAAGATGACATGCCAGAAGTTAAGAATGGCTACGAATGTGGTATCGGCGTTAAGAACTACAATGATGTTCGCGTTGGTGACCAAATCGAAGTATTCGAAATTGTTGAGATTCAACGTACTCTTGATTAATTGACTATAATTACACCTATTATTAAATAAAAATAATAGGGTAATCGGTTGTTAAATACACCATGGGGGGCTGGTAATTACCACGCCCCCCATCTTTCTAAGTGAGAAATGATATGTCAAAAGAATTTAGCCGCGCACAACGTGTGTCGCAACAGCTACAAAAAGAATTAGCCGTAATTCTACAACGTGAAGTTCGTGATTCACGTATCGGTATGGTGACTATTTCAGATGTTGAAGTATCTCGTGATCTTGCTTACGCAAAAGTATTCGTTACTTTTTTCTGTGTTGGTGAGCAAACACCTGAAACATGTCTAGCGGCATTGAAAGAACACGAAGTACCTGTTCGAATGATGCTTGGTAAACGTATTCGTCACCGTTTAACGCCTGAAGTACGTTTTACTTACGACAACACTTTAGTCGAAGGTATGCGCATGTCTAACCTAGTGTCAGATGTTGTGAATACTGATAAGCGTAAAATGGCAGAATCAGGTCGTACTGAATCTGACGAAGGGGAAGAGTAATGGCTCGTCGTCGTAAGGGTCGTCCTATTGATGGTGTTATCTTAATTGATAAACCGGCAGGAATTACGTCGAACGATACATTGCAAAAAGTAAAACGCATCTACTTTGCAGAGAAAGCGGGCCATACTGGTGCGCTTGATCCTCTTGCTACAGGTATGCTGCCTCTTTGTTTTGGTGAAGCGACGAAGTTTTCTCAATTCTTATTAGATTCAGACAAGCGTTATCGTGTGGTTGCTAAATTAGGTGAACGCACAAATACATCTGACTCTGATGGTGAAGTGGTTGAAACTCGTGAAGTAAAAGTTGACCGTGGTCAGCTTGAGCGTTGCATTGCTAAGTTTCGTGGCACGACAGATCAAATTCCATCAATGTTTTCTGCGTTAAAGCATGAAGGTCGCCCTTTGTATGAATACGCACGTGAAGGCATTGAAGTTCCTCGTAAGTCTCGTAAAATTACGGTTTATTCTATTGAATTAATCCGTTTTGAAGGTCATGAAGTTGAAATGGAAGTGCATTGTTCAAAAGGCACTTACATTCGAACAATAACGGATGATCTTGGCGAAATGTTGGGTTGTGGTGCTCACGTAACGTATTTACGCCGCACTGGGGTGTCAAATTACCCATATGAAAATATGGTGACGATTGAACATCTTGAAGCATTATTAGAGAAAGCACATCGTGAAGAGATTTCACCTCGTGAATTACTTGATCCTCTATTAATGCCTATGGATTCTGCAGTACAAGATTTACCTGAAGTAAATATGATCACAGAATTAGCCGATCATGTTTTACATGGTCAGCCTGTTCAAGTATTTGGCGCTCCACAAGATGGCATTGTTCGCATGACATCTGGTGAAGAACGTTTATTTATTGGTATTGGTCATATTGATGATGATGGTCGAGTTGCACCAAAGCGTTTAGTTGTATTTAGAGATGAAATCGAAGAAGACAAATAAGTCGCATTGAAGCAATATAATTAAGAAAGAGTAAAGGCCTTGGTGTTTTTACTCTTTTTTATTGCTTTATTATTGTTCATCCGTATAATTCGCTCTTCGCGTAGTGGCTGAATCAGAGATTGGCTGCTGCAAATATTAAACACTCTTACTCAGGAGAGATTTATGTCTCTGAATGCAGAAACTAAAGCAGCAATCGTTGCAGAATACGCACAATGTGAAAACGATACAGGTTCACCAGAAGTACAAGTTGCACTACTTACTGCTTCTATCAACCACCTTCAAGGTCACTTTGCTAATCACAAGCACGATCACCACAGCCGTCGTGGTCTATTACGTATGGTTTCAAGCCGTCGTAAGCTTCTTGATTACCTTAAAGGTAAAAACAGTACTCGTTACCAAGATCTAATCAAACGTCTAGGCCTACGTCGCTAATTTGCGATGTCTGTAAAGACAGTTTGAAAAAAGGAGCGTTTATCGCTCCTTTTTTTATGCCTGCAATTCCCATTTTTCAATTCTGAAACTCGCATATTGCCCTAATTGGGGTATACTGTGGCCGTTGAAATCGCAGTGTGCGTTTTGACAATATAATCTTATTCATCGTATTACAGTCACCGAAGTCGGCCACTAGGTCGCGACTATTACAAGTTATCTTTTATTAAGTAAATTTGTACTAGTCGCGACTGGTAATATGTTGAACCATCTACGTAAAGTGTTTTAGTTGCAGATAGAAATATATGTGTATTAAGACCAAAGGAAAAAAAATGTTCGAGAAACCAGTCGTAAAATCATTCCAGTACGGTAACCACACCGTAACACTAGAGACGGGCGTAATGGCACGTCAAGCAACTGCAGCAGTAATGGCAAGCATGGACGATACATCAGTATTCGTTTCTGTTGTTGCTAAGAAAGAAGCAGTAGCGGGTCAAGATTTCTTCCCACTAACCGTTAACTACCAAGAGCGTACTTACGCTGCTGGTAAAATCCCTGGTGGTTTCTTTAAGCGTGAAGGTCGTCCTTCTGAAGGCGAAACATTAACGGCTCGTCTAATTGACCGTCCAATTCGTCCACTTTTCCCAAGTGCGTTTAAAAACGAAGTTCAAGTTATCGCTACGGTTGTTTCTATCAACCCTGACGTAAACCCAGACATGATCACTATGATCGCAACGTCTGCGGCACTTTCTATTGCGGGTGTTCCATTTAATGGTCCTATCGGTGCTGCACGTGTTGGTCATATTAACGGTGAGCTTGTTCTTAACCCATCAAACACTGAGCTTGCAAACTCTAAACTAGACCTAGTAGTGTCTGGTACAGAAGCTGCTGTATTAATGGTTGAATCTGAAGCAGATAACCTATCTGAAGAAGAAATGCTTTCTGCTGTTGTATTTGGTCATGACCAACAACAAGTAGTAATCAAAGCAATCAACGAATTTGCTGCTGAAGTTGCAACTCCGTCTTGGAACTGGGAAGCACCTGTAGTAAACGCTGAGCTTAAAGCACAAGTTGCAGAACTTGCAGAAACTCGTCTTTCTGAAGCGTACCAAATTACTGAAAAAATGGCGCGTTACGAGCAAGTTGGCGCAATCAAAAGCGAAGCTGTTGCAGCACTTCTAGCTCAAAATGAAGCACTAGACGAACGTGAAATCCGCGGTATGCTTGGTGCTCTAGAGAAAAACGTAGTACGTAGCCGCATTATTGCTGGTCACCCACGTATCGATGGCCGTGAAAAAGACATGGTTCGTGCGCTAGATGTACGTACTGGTGTTCTTCCTCGTACTCACGGTTCAGCTCTATTCACTCGTGGTGAAACTCAAGCACTTGTTACTGCAACGCTTGGTACACAACGTGATGCTCAAATTATCGATAGCTTAATGGGTGAGAAGAAAGATCACTTCCTTCTACACTATAACTTCCCTCCATACTGTGTTGGTGAAACTGGTTTTGTTGGTTCACCTAAGCGTCGCGAAATCGGCCACGGTAAACTGGCTAAACGTGGTATCCAAGCGGTTATGCCTTCTGTTGAAGAATTCCCATACACAGTACGTGTAGTATCGGAAATCACTGAATCTAACGGTTCATCTTCAATGGCTTCTGTATGTGGTACATCTCTAGCGCTTATGGATGCTGGTGTTCCAATTAAAGCATCTGTTGCTGGTATCGCAATGGGTCTTGTTAAAGAAGGCGATGATTTCGTTGTTCTTTCTGACATCCTTGGCGACGAAGATCACCTAGGTGACATGGACTTTAAAGTTGCGGGTACTAATGCTGGTATTACTGCACTTCAAATGGACATTAAAATTGAAGGTATTACTAAAGAGATCATGCAGATCGCTCTAAACCAAGCACAAGGTGCGCGTAAGCACATCCTTTCTGTTATGGATGAAGCAATCTCAGGCGCTCGTGAAGATATCTCACAATTTGCACCTCGTATCCATACAATGAAAATCAGCTCAGATAAGATCAAAGATGTTATCGGTAAAGGTGGCGCTGTTATCCGTGCTCTAACTGAAGAGACTGGTACAACTATCGAAATCGAAGACGATGGTACTATCAAAATCGCTGCGACTGAAGGTGCTGCTGCACAAGAAGCTATCCGTCGTATCGAAGAGATTACTGCTGAAGTTGAAGTGGGTAAAATCTACCCAGGTAAAGTAATGCGTATCGTAGATTTCGGTGCGTTCGTTACGGTTCTTGGTCCTAAAGAAGGTTTAGTACATATTTCTCAAATCGCTGAAGAGCGTATTGAGAAAGTTGCTGACCATCTACAAGTTGGTCAAGAAGTTCAAACTAAAGTACTAGAAATAGACCGTCAAGGCCGTATTCGTCTAAGTATTAAAGAAGCAACTGCAGAGCTAAACCCTGTTGCTGCAACTGAAGCAAAAGACGCAGAATAATCTGATTGATTACAGTCTTTTGATGTAAAGCGTGTTATAAAGGGAGCAGAGATGCTCCCTTTTTTTTTGCATCAGGGCGAGTAAAAATAGATTTATTATAGGAGATAATGAGTGAATTGGATTCGAATTACGCTAGTCAGTGCCGTCTTAATATTATCAGGATGTGCATCAACAAAGGATTCTTCAAGTTGGATGTACCCGCCAATGGCAGTGCCTTTACAACCGAGTATTCAGCAGGAGATTCAACTTTCTCGACTTAATCAATTATTATTACGCACTGATATTGACGACGTAACTCGTGCAAAAATGTTTTATGATCGTGGGTTAATAAATGACAGTTTAGGGCTACGTGATTTAGCGCGAGTGGACTTTACTCAGTCTTTAAATTTAAAACCAGATCAAAGTGATGTATTTAATATTTTGGGTGTTTACTACACGCAAAATACCGATTTTGATGGTGCTTATGAAGCCTTCGATTCTGCCTTAGAATTAGATCCATCGAATCAATTTGCAGAACGAAATTTAGCGATTGCCCTTTATTATGGTGAGCGTTATGACCAAGCTTATGAGATAGCAAAGAAACACTATAATGATGCACCAAGTGATCCGTACCGTGCTATTTGGTTATATTGGATTGGTTTAAATGTGGATGTGACAGCTGCAACAGAAGCATTTAAAATACAGTACCAAGAAAGAACAGATGAAGATTTTGGTTGGGATTTAGCGGGTGTTATTTTAAAAGAAACATCGGATGATGCTTTCTTTCAAAAAATCTTAACGACGACTCGAAATAATACCGCACTTGCTCAGAAACTAACAGAAGGGTATTTTTACCTTGGTAAGCGTTATCAGTATGAAGGGGATTACCCTAATGCGATTGCATTATACAAGTTAGCTATGTCAAATAATGTGTATGAATTTGTAGAACATCGTTACTCTTTCATTGAACTGGGTAATATCTTTAAAACGCTGCGTGAATTACAAGAACAAAAACAGAAAGAACAGCAAGCGTTAGAAGTGAAAGAAAAGCAGAATAGCCCAGAGCAAGACAGTGTAGAAAAAGAAGAATTAAAGAAAGAAGCGACGACTAAATAATATAGATTATTTGATCGTGGTTCATAATATAAAAGGCCCTTATTGTTAAAGATAAGGGCTTTTTATTTATAGCGAAAACTCACTGCTACATTTGAACAGCAAGCCCAGCAATATTATGCCAATAACCATTGCAATGACGGGAATCGTTTAGTTGATACTTTTCAATTCCTTTTTCGTTGAGTTTGAATTTATTTATTTCATCGAACGTATCTACGCTCAATGGACTCAATCTGACGACATCAACGAGATCAATCATGCTTGGTAGATCATTAATTAAGTTATAGCAATAACCTGATTGAGTTTGGATGCCATTAAGAGTGAAGACTTCTTGACCTTCTTGACTATTTACAGTGATACCGTTTGGGTATTTGATACAACAGGTTTCACATTCATCTTTTGGTTTGTTCTCGGCTCTTGCGGTGAAGCATCGAGCAGAATAGGCCAAAGGAAGATAACCATAACTGAACACTTCGGTTTCAAACTTTCCTTTAATACCTAACTCATCACATTGTATTAGCACATTGTTGAGCCATTCACGTGAAAGCTCTACAGGCATACACCAACGAGTCATACCTTGCTTTAAGAATAAGTTCAATGTTTGGGCGTTATAGCAGTTAACCGCAGGGCCAACAACAAATGGAACCTTACTTTCTGAGGCAAGTTGAATTGCTGATACATCATTAGCTTCAATAATAAAATCGCCATTATCAATGTACTTTTTCATCGCATTGACTTCGCTTGGCGCTTCTAAAAGAGCCATCGTTGACAGCACAACTTGTTTTCCTGAACTTGATAGATCCTTGGCTATTGAAAACCAGTCTTTAGGTTTTATTTCTCTTCGTTTAGAGCAAACACTTTCACCTAAATAGATAATATCAGCTTGGCTATTTGAAGCCTGTTGATAAAATTGTTCTACATTATCTTTAGACCAAAAATACAGCAGTGGACCAAGTGCATATTTCATTATTTTCTCCTACTGCCATTTCTTATGGTAAGCACCAAGGGTAGTTTGTGTGCCTTCTGATACATTCGCTAATGTTGCATCCCATTGAGGTTCAACAGAATAACCTTCAGGATTTGCTTTATAGCGATCAATCGCTGCACGCCATGTACGAGTTACTTGTTCCACATAAGCAGGGCTGCGTTGGCGACCTTCAATTTTTACTGACGCGACGTTGGCTGCAAATAACTCAGGAACCAAAGATAGGGTATTTAAACTGGTTGGCTCCTCTAATGCGTGAAATGTTTTTCCTTGGACATCAAAGCGGCCTTTACACAACGTAGGATAGCCAGCGTTTTCACCTTCACCATAACGATCGATCAGAATATTATTCAATCGTGATTCTAATCCGTTTTCTGTTTCTTGCCAGCGAACGTATTTTGCAGGGGAGCAAGCACCCACGGTATTTGGTGATTCACCGGTCATATAAGAAGAGAGATAACAACGCCCTTCAGACATTATGCATAAACTACCAAAAGCAAAAACTTCAAGATCTACGTCTGAGGTTAAGTTACGTGATAATTGCTTCACTTGATGAATCGATAATACGCGGGGTAAGACAACGCGTTTAATATTGAAATTCTTTTTATAGAAATCGATGGCAGCAACGTTTGTTGCAGAGGCTTGAACAGATAAATGCAGCTCTAATTCTGGGTAAGTATTAGCTGCATATTCTAAAACACCAATGTCTGAAATGATAAGTGCATCAATGCCCATTGCGGCTGCATTATCTACCGCTTTTGTCCAGCGATTGAAGCCGTCTGGGTGCGCAAAAGTATTTAGCGCGACATGAATATGCTTATTATTATCGTGAACATATTGCACTGCTTTCTCAAGCTTTTTACCTGTGAAATTTAAACCAGCAAAATGGCGTGCGTTTGTATCGTCTTTAAAGCCGATATAAACAGCATCAGCACCACAATCAATGGCGGTTTTTAATGCAGGTAAATTACCAGCTGGGCAGAGGAGTTCCATGAGAATACCTAGTTACAAAAATCTGATGCTCTATGATAGAGATAAGAAAAATAAGGAACTTGATGTAAGGCAGGTTTTTTGTTGTTTTGTCCTTAAAATAAAGACTTGGTGATGGAATGGACTAAGTGTCGTAATTTGTTGTTTAACTTGGAAGTAGGGGGCAGTAATACCTAGAAAGTGGTGGTTTCTCTCTAGGTATCAAGTTGAGATATTTGCTAGGATGATGCGCGTTTGTTCTGTACTAATAGCGCTTCAATCTCTTGTTTTGGCTGAGGCTTATAGAAATGGAAGCCTTGTATCGAATCACAATTTAAACTGGACAGTAGCATTGCTTGTTGTCTTGTTTCTACTCCCTCAGCAACAATGTCCATATTTAAGTTTTTTCCGAGATTGATCACGTTTTCAATAATGGTAATTTGTTTTGGTAGTGTATCAATTTCACTAATGAAACCACGGTCGATTTTTAATTCATCGACAGGGAATCTTGCTAAATAAGCAAGGGAAGAATAGCCCGTTCCAAAATCATCTATCGACAATGTAAATCCCAGTTTTTTAATGGCATCGAGCATCTGAATCGCATGTTCACCATCACTCATTACGGCACTTTCGGTTAATTCCAAGGTAATGCAATTAGGGTCGACTTGGGTCGTTTTTAGTAATCTTTCCATATACTCAATGAGTTGTGGATTACCAAATTGTGCTGGAGATAAATTGATAGCAATACGACCGGGTAAAATACCTTGGTTACCCCATTCTTTTACCGTTTGGAAAACCTCACGCATAACCACTTTGCCGAGAGTTTCTATTAAACCTGAGCGTTCTGCGACAGGAATAAATCGAGCGGGGCTAATGTAACCTTCAACCGGATGTTTCCAACGAACGAGGGCTTCTGCGCCATTAATTCTGAAATCACGGGCACTGACTTTGGGTTGGTACCACACTTCGAGTCCATTATTTTGCAGTGCTTTTTGTAATTCGATTTCTAACCATAAACGCATTCTTGCTTCTTTATTCATTTGATCATGGAATTTGATCAAACGATTGCGACCACGATCTTTTGCTTCGTACATCGCAGTATCTGCATTTTGTAACAAACTACGGGCATCTGTTCCATCTATAGGGTATTGAACACTGCCAATAGAGCAAGCTAATCGTTTTGAAAAGTGTACTAAATCAAAAGGTTGATTTATTAAGTTAATTATTTTTTCAGCAAGTTGGTCAAGGATTTGATTATGTTCTGGTTTCGGAAAGATAATGCCAAATTCATCGCCGCCTAAATGCCCAACTACGGCGTGTTTTGGTAGCAGTTTTTGTAAGCGAGTCGATATCTCTTTTAGTACTCGATCACCAATGTGGTGGCCTAAAGAGTCATTAATGTTTTTAAAATTATCAATATCAAGATAGAGCATGAAAAATGGAATGTCTTCTTTGATCATTTTCTCAATAACATGAGTAAAACCGTGGCGGTTATAAATCCCAGTTAAAAGATCAACTTGAGGTGAGCAAATGGCTACATTTTTTTCTGTTGGTTTTTTATTTTTAAGGATAACCAGATGAGCGGTACTACCCAGAACATGCGTCTTTTCTACGCTTAAACTTAATTCAGCACGAGTTGCACAGTTAGCAGAGCTTCGAACAACGAGTTGTTGCTCAGAAGGAAGAGCAGTAATTAATTCAGATAACGATTTCGTTTTTGACGGTGAACTGAATAATTGTTCAATGCTTTCACCAATAAACTCTGATGGTTTATTAAACCCTAATATTGTGGCTGATGCGGTATTGGCAGAGACGATGATGTCGCCTTCTAATAAGAAAACCGCATCAGTGAGAAGCTCGGTTAACTTACGATATTTTGACTCACTCTCTTCTAACGAATTAAGTAAGAGTTGTCGTTCTGATGTATCGACGGCATGGAATACAATATAAGTATTACCGTCTTGCTCTATTGGAAATAAACTAAAATGAAGACTGGTTTCAAAGCGATGATCATTTAAGGTGATTTCAGCTTCTATTTTTTCGCCATTGAATGCTCGGTCATAGTAGGATTTTAATGAAGAATAGAAATGCTCACCCAAAATTTCAGGATCAGTTCGACCACAGAGTGATTCTCGATTTAACCCACTTATCTCACTATATCGGTTATTCACCGTAACGTATTTATGGTCTGAATCCAGAATGGCAAACAAGAAGGGGCTATTGTCTGTTAGTAAAGGAAGCCAATGTTGTATTTGAGCAAGAGACATAGTGGTTACCGCTTTAGTAAATAAGACAAATTACGACCAGATTCATTGGTATTTTAGCTATTAATAATTTGGACGATAAAATATACATTGAATGAAACCCTATTATCCACCTCTATTCGCAATAAGTGGTTTTTTTGATGCGAAACAGGTTAGAACTCAATCAATCAATTTATACTGACCTACAGTTATCGACCAAATGTGATGGAAATTGAGAGTGTTTAATAAAATTCGTTCAACGTTAGTAGAAAATGCGGCCTCTGTCTTAAAAGTACCGGCGAAGGTTGTACCAGTATCGGTGCAGAAGAAGATCTTACTCGAAGGTTTGAAACAAGTCTTTCATGAAGCGCTTGAAGACGGTGATTTTGAGTTTCTTGAAGATAAATGGTTGAAAGTTTCGATTCTTGATCTCGAATTGCAGTGGTTTATCAGTTATCAAGATGAAAAACTGATAGTCTCGGACAAAATAGAAGTTGATGATGTGAGCTTTAGCGGTGAATTAAATGATCTTATTTTAATTGCTGGCCGTAAAGAAGATCCAGATACTCTATTTTTTCAACGTCGCCTAAAAATTGAAGGTGATACAGAGCTTGGTCTTGAAGTGAAAAACTTAATGGACAGTGTTGATCTTGATTCACTGCCTAAACCTTTAAACCAAGCATTAATGACTTTGGCAAATTTTGTACAACAAGGTTTGCAAAAGATTGAAGTAAAAGAGAGCCTTAATGCTTATTAGAACTGAAGCACCCGCTGATATTCTTACTATTGATCTATTAGTAAAATCAGTTTTTGATACTACTGCTGAAGCTAAACTTGTGATGTCTTTACGTGAAAACAGTCACTTAACCTTATCATTGGTTGCTTGTAATGATGACGGAGAGTTGATTGGTCACTGTTTATTTAGCCCTGTGACGATTAATGGGGAAGACATCGCTTGGCAAGGATTAGCGCCACTGTGTGTTAAAAAAGAATATCAAAAGCAAGGTGTTGCGACGGCAATGATGAAAGAAGCGTTTGAAACACTAACAGAACTTGGTTATCCGGTGTGTGTCGTTTTAGGCGATCCGGCTTATTACCAGCGTTTTGGTTTTGAAGCGGCTGAAAAATATAACATGTCATGCCAATGGGAAGTGCCAGAAGGTGCTTTTATGGTAAAAGCGTGTGATGCTGAGTTTTTAACAGGTCGTTCAGGCTTAATTGAATATTGCCCTGAATTTAACGATTTGTAGAAAGTAGATGCTCTCTATTTATGTTAAAAATAACATAGAGAGCATTCATGGTTTATGAAATACTAACTAAGAAACCTAGGGTGAGTACTGATAATAAAGAGAATAAGCCAGAGCTTAAAATAAGCTGTTTCTTCATATTCATATGTTAACCTATTGTATTTCTATTGTGAATACTAATGGTATTATCAGTTTCGTGAATATTCAAGGTGTGAAAGTTTTAAAAGTGATTAACGTCATGTTTGGTATCATTATTTACGTTCCCACAGAGCGACATTTTCCTTTCTTATACTACGCCAGTTAAATTTTCTTAGCTTAAAACAATTAATTGTGGTCTTTTTTGATTAATGCGATAGGTTTTATTTTATCTGTTTCAGTTTTTAAATTAATTACGTTTTCACCAATTAGAATCCATTCATCGTTACCTTTTGCATATGCTGTGTTTACCGCTATGGTATTAAGTAAAATGACAAATATAACGATGGCTATTGCCGAGCAAATCCCTGCGGTCGTCAGCAATTGTTTCTTCATAATGATAGACCTTGTATAAAAATAGAGCGGCACATTATCCAATTGTAGTTTATTGAAAGTCAGGTAAAGGTAAAAATGATGAGGTGTTTACTTTTTAAGACGCTTCAAGTGGCATCAGCTCTAGAATGTTGTTAAAATTCTTTGCCTCAAAGCTAAGGGTAAATTGACATGCCAAAACAAGCGTTACAGTTTTTGAATGAGATGGATATTTCTGTTTGGCAGATCCGCCACGTTGAATATTTTCCTACATTAGAAACAAGCACTATTTCATTACCTGAAACGTGTCAGTTACTTTTTATTGCTGAATCAATTCCTACAGAGCGTGATGCTTATTTATTTGGCAAAGTACTTGCGAGTATGAAGCTGAAACCTGAACAGGCGTTATTTCTTTCTTCCGAGTCGTTAGAGTATGTGGCGGAACACCATTTAAATTGGTGTTGGTTCTCTGGTGTGCCTGTTACTGAATTGGAAGGGGTTCAGATACTGAATTCTCCTCTTTTATCTGAAATGCATACAAATACTCAATTACGACGCGACCTATGGCGACAAATTTGTTCTTATGACAATTAATATTCAATTGATAACCGAATCCCATTTAGATGATATTTGGCGTATTGAGCAAACCGCTCATTCACACTCTTGGGCTGAATCTATGATCCGCGATCTAGAAAGTCGCTGTGCTCAACACCGAGTGATGTTGGTCGAGGGAAAGGTCGTCGGGTATTTTTATGCTCAGAATGTCGTTGGAGAAGTTACATTACTTAATGTTGCTGTTGATCCTGCGTATCAAGGGAAAGGGTTTGGTCGTAAATTAACTGAATTTTTTATTGATATGTGCATGGAACAAAAAGCAGAGTCTGCATGGCTAGAAGTACGTGAAAGTAATGCAAAAGCCATTTCATTGTATGAATCTGAAGGCTTTAATGAAGTAACGCGTCGTCATGATTATTACCCAACATCGAATGGTAAAGAAGACGCGATTATCATGAGTTACATATTCTTTTAATGCCTATTATCTAATCGCGAAGGTTATTTTAATTCGATGCTTTAGATAATGAACGTCTTTGAGTATAATCTCGATTAATTACATCCTTTCTGAAATCTTACAGGATTATCAACGCTTATGTCTTTTTTACAAGAAGTGGGTAAACGTAGAACGTTTGCCATCATTTCTCACCCGGATGCGGGTAAAACAACCATTACTGAAAAAGTATTATTATTCGGAAACGCGATTCAAAAAGCGGGAACGGTAAAAGGTCGTGGTTCAAACCAGCACGCAAAATCAGACTGGATGGAAATGGAAAAAGAACGTGGTATTTCTGTTACTACGTCAGTAATGCAATTTCCATTTAACGGTTGCCTTGTTAACCTTCTTGATACTCCTGGGCACGAAGACTTCTCTGAAGATACCTACCGTACATTAACGGCGGTTGATTCATGTCTAATGGTTATCGATGCCGCGAAAGGTGTCGAAGATCGTACTCGTAAATTGATGGAAGTAACGCGTTTACGTGATACACCAATCGTAACGTTCATGAACAAAATGGACCGTGAAGTACGAGACCCAATGGAAGTGCTTGATGAAGTAGAAAGTGAGCTAGGTATGGCTTGTGCTCCTATTTCATGGCCGATTGGTTGTGGTAAAGAATTTAAAGGTGTTTATCATATTCACCGTGATGAAACGATCTTGTATCAATCTGGCCATGGCCATGAGATCCAAGAAGTGCGTACGATCAAAGGCCTTGATAACCCAGAGCTTGATGTTGCAATTGGTAATGAACTTGCGCTCAGTGTTCGAGAAGAGTTAGAGCTGGTTATTGGTGCTGCTCATGAATTTGATTTAGAGCTTTTCCTTAAAGGAGAGCTAACGCCAGTCTACTTTGGTACGGCACTAGGTAACTTCGGTGTTGATCATATGCTTGAAGGCTTGACGGAATGGGCTCCTGCGCCACAAACCCGTGAAGCGACAGAGCGTCCAGTTGAAGCGACAGAAGAAAAATTCTCTGGCTTTGTGTTTAAAATCCAAGCAAACATGGATCCTAAACACCGTGACCGTATTGCCTTTATGCGAATCGTGTCAGGTACTTATACTCAAGGCATGAAAATGAACCACGTTCGTACAGGTAAAAACATCAGTATTTCTGATGCGGTAACCTTTATGGCAGGTGACCGTGCTCGTGCTGAAGTGGCCTATGCGGGTGATATTATTGGCTTGCATAACCACGGTACGATTCAAATTGGTGATACCTTTACTCAAGGTGAAAATTTGAAATTCTCAGGGATCCCTAACTTTGCCCCTGAACTGTTCCGTCGTATTCGTCTTCGTGATCCACTAAAGCAAAAACAATTGCTGAAAGGACTTGTGCAATTATCTGAAGAAGGTGCTGTACAGGTTTTCCGTCCATTACAAAACAATGATCTGATCGTTGGTGCGGTTGGTGTTCTTCAGTTTGATGTGGTTGTTTCTCGTTTGAAATCTGAATATAACGTAGAAGCTATTTATGAAGGCATCAGTGTTGCAACCGCTCGTTGGGTTGAATGTTCTGATGGCAAAATGCTAGATGAATTCCAGCGTAAGAATCAAACTAACCTAGCATTAGATGGTGGCAATAACTTAACGTATATCGCCCCAACGATGGTTAATTTGAATTTAGCGATAGAACGCTTTCCTGATGTTCAATTTAGAGCAACGCGTGAACACTAATTTATTAAAGTGAATATAATTAAACGGAGCCTATGTAGGCTCCGTTTTTGTATCTATAGTATTGGTGTTTAAAGGGAGATGGTGATTATGATTTGGAAGACAATAAAGCAGTGGGTTGAAAAATATGACGCTTGGTGCCTCTCATTAGGGTTAACACCAGAAAATAAACGCAGTTGTGTGCCTTATAAAAAAGAAGAGATAAGCAATGACAACAAAACTGATTGATTCGCACTGTCATTTTGATTTTCCGCCTTTTAAAGACAATGAACTTTTTTATTTAGAAAAGGCACGCTCTGTTGGTGTGAAAAAGCTGATCATTCCTAGTGTTAATTCAAGCAATTGGGAGACGGTAGAACGACTCTCTCATCAATATCCCGAACTTTATTATGCATTAGGTATTCACCCTCAATTTTTAACTGAGAACGATGAAGATGATGTGAAAAAGTTAGAGGTATTATTGGCGAATAAGGCGAATAAATGCGTCGCTATTGGTGAGTGTGGATTGGATTTTTGGAATCAAGAGTACGATAAAAAGCATCAAATGAACGTATTTAAAATGCAATGTAAGTTAGCTGTAAAGTACGAATTACCTTTGATTATCCACAGCCGTAAAAGTCATGATGTGGTATTGAAGATATTACGAGAGATAAAACCATTGAAAGGTGGGGTGATCCACGGTTTTAGTGGTAGTACGCAACAAGCTGAAGCATTTATTAAACTCGGTTTTTTCATCGGTGTAGGGGGAGTGATTAGTTATGAGCGTTCGATGAAAACAAAAAGAACAATTTCTGAGCTTCCTTTAGAGTGGTTGATGTTAGAAACTGACGCGCCAGATATGCCATTATCTGGATTTCAAGGGACGCCTAATAGCCCAGATAAAGTCTCTAATATCCTAGAATGTTTAATTTTGATACGAAAAGAACCGAGGGAAACGATTGCGAATGCTGTTTACAGAAATGCCAATCATTTGTTTGGGATTTGAGTTATTAGTCATTGCTTTAGATGTAATTGATGAATCTTTAGATATTCGTTAGTGATAAAGATCACACTAATGAATGAATGTACGATGTACGTTAGCAGAATATGTGACAGCGGCATTACTTTCTTGGTGGTTCAATGAGTATAATCGCCCCCGCTAATTTGAAACACGCCAACAATCAATTTTAGGGAAACTTTTAACTATGAGCCTGTTAATGAGCTTGGTTGGGATAGTAGCGCTGCTTGCATTTGCAGTACTAATATCTGATAACCGTAAAGCAATCAATCTACGTACTGTCGGTGGCGCTTTTGCCATTCAATTTATTCTAGGTGCATTCATACTATACGTACCTGTGGGTCGTGATGTACTGTTAGGTGCATCTGAAGCGGTTGCGAATGTAATCAACTACGGTAACACGGGTATCGAATTCTTATTCGGTGGCTTAGTATCGAATAAAATGTTTGAAGTATTTGGTGGCGGCGGTTTCGTATTCGCACTGCGTGTACTTCCTGTAATCGTGTTCTTTGCATCATTGACTGCGGTACTTTATTACCTTGGTATCATGCAAGTTGTGATTAACTTCTTAGGTGGTGCTCTTCAAAAAGCACTGGGTACTTCTCGTGCGGAATCTCTTTCTGCTACAGCGAATATTTTCGTTGGTCAAACAGAAGCGCCTCTAGTTGTTCGTCCATTCATTCCAAAAATGACTCAATCAGAATTGTTTGCAGTAATGTGTGGTGGTCTAGCTTCTGTTGCTGGTGGTGTTCTTGCTGGTTATGCGTCTATGGGCGTGCCTCTAGAGTACCTAATCGCGGCGTCATTCATGGCAGCTCCTGGTGGTCTTCTATTTGCTAAAATTCTTAAACCAGAAACAGAAACACCGGTTGATCAATTTGATGCACTTGATAACAAAGGCGATGATAAACCAGCTAACGTAATCGATGCAGCAGCAGCAGGCGCTGCAACAGGTATGCAACTTGCGTTAAACGTAGGTGCAATGCTTCTTGCATTCATCGGTCTAATCGCTCTAATCAACGGTATCCTAGGTGGTGTTGGTGGTTGGTTCGGTATGCCAGAAATTACGCTAGAACTTATTCTTGGTTACGTATTCGCTCCAGTTGCTTTCCTAATCGGTGTGCCGTGGGAAGAAGCGACAGTTGCAGGTTCGTTCTTAGGTCAAAAATTAGTAGTTAACGAATTCGTTGCTTACTTAAACTTTGCACCTTACCTAAAAGACGTTGCTGATGGCGGCATGTTAGTTGCACAAACTGGCGTTGAAATGTCTGAGAAAACGAAAGCAATCATTTCATTCGCACTATGTGGTTTTGCTAACCTTTCTTCTGTAGCAATCCTACTTGGTGGTTTAGGTAGCCTTGCTCCTGAACGTCGTCATGACATCGCTAAGATGGGCATGAAAGCCGTTGCTGCTGGTACATTATCTAACTTAATGTCAGCAACAATTGCAGGTCTATTCTTATCTATCTAATATTATAGAGACAGAAACGACTGATAAAAACCCGCAATGTGTTGCGGGTTTTTTTATGCCTGTCTATTTTTAATATCAATGATCATGGGCTTATTATTATTGATCAAACTTCGTAAAAATGAGGATTATAGAGTAACTACTTATCCGTGTTTTTGTCTTACTCCTAAATGATTTCCCTGTGTAATAAAGAGAACATCTAATTAATTGTATTGGCATAATATTTAAAGTAAAAAGAGTGAGATGCAAACCGATTGCGTTGCCTATCATCGCCAGTCATCATTCATTAGCTTGTTATAATACTGCTCATAATAAAGATTCATATTTAAATGAGCTATGATTAAAAAACACAATAAAACATGGGAGCTCACTATGTTGAATGAAGTATTACTGTCGGTTTTTGCCGGTTTAATTGTTGGCGTTGTATTTTCAGCCATTAAATTACCTATTCCAGCACCACCCGTCCTCTCCGGAGTCATGGGAATTGTTGGGGTTTACCTTGGTGCTGTCGGGTATCAATGGATTATCGAGCGTTTCTTTTCATAATCGCTGTGTTTTCACAGGGAGACACGCTTTCACTAGTTGGCACAATAAAGTGTTGATACTATAAGCAAGTATTTCAACGGTACCTCATGAAGAGGTGCTATTTCAGTACCAAGTACTGGCGGCAAAAAGGATATTGATTGGGCGTCGTTTTACAGCTCAATTCTTCAAGGAATCAAGTCCGCTCATACGCTGTTTATGTAGAACGAAAGTTCAGACAGCAATACAGTATTATGCTTAGGCATATAACAGCACTATCAAAGAATATTATTCTATCGGAGATAACAATGAGCGATTTAAAAGCAGCTGCACTACGTGCATTAAAGTTGATGGATTTAACCACACTAAACGATAACGACACAGATGAAGCCGTTATTGCGTTGTGTAAAAATGCGAAGACAGCCGTAGGCAATACAGCAGCAGTTTGTATTTATCCTCGTTTTGTACCTATTGCTAAAAAAACGCTACGTGAACAGGGGACTCCTGATGTTCGTATTGCAACGGTAACTAACTTTCCTCACGGTAATGATGATATTGCTATTGCGGTTGCTGAAACGAAAGCTGCGGTTGCTTATGGCGCAGACGAAGTCGATGTTGTCTTCCCATACCGTGCATTGATTGCTGGTAATGAAACTGTTGGTTTTGAACTGGTTAAGCAATGTAAAGAAGCGTGTGGCGATATTCTGCTTAAAGTGATCATTGAAACTGGCGAGCTAAAAGAAGAAGCACTTATTAAGAAAGCGTCTCAAATTTGTATTGAAGCAGGTGCTAACTTCATTAAAACCTCTACTGGTAAAGTGCCAGTGAACGCAACACCAGAATATGCACGCATGATGTTAGAAGTTATTCGTGATATGGGCGTAGCAAAAACAGTGGGTTTCAAACCTGCTGGCGGCGTTCGTACTGCTGAAGATGCACAAGCATACCTAGCAATGGCTGATGATATTCTAGGTGGCGATTGGGCTGATAACATGCACTACCGTTTTGGTGCGTCAAGCCTACTGACTAATCTTTTAAATACATTAGAAGTGACAGCAGAAACAGCAGACCCATCTGCATACTAGTTTCCTGTTACTCGATTTATATCGATAAATAAATCGACTTAGGTGAGGCATTACCGCTTCACCTACCTCAACCCTACCTATATTAATTTACCCAACCAAGATTGGGGAGGCACTAATGTATCTACCACAAGAGATTATTCGTAGAAAACGCGACAATAAAGTACTAACAACAGAAGAAATTAACTTTTTTATTCAAGGTGTTGCAAAAAATACCGTGTCTGAAGGTCAAATTGCAGCATTTGCAATGGCGGTCTATTTTAATGAAATGACGATGCCTGAACGTATCGCATTAACGTGTGCAATGCGTGATTCAGGAATGGTAATTGATTGGAGCCACATGAACTTCGATGGCCCAATTGTTGATAAACATTCAACCGGTGGTGTTGGTGATGTAACCTCATTAATGCTTGGTCCTATGGTGGCGGCATGTGGTGGTTATGTTCCTATGATCTCTGGCCGTGGTTTAGGTCATACTGGCGGCACGTTAGATAAATTGGAATCCATTGCTGGCTACAATATTATGCCAAACAATGATCTTTTTGGAAAAGTAACCAAAGAAGCTGGCGTAGCTATCATTGGTCAAACGGGTGATTTAGCACCGGCAGATAAGCGTGTTTATGCCACTCGTGATGTAACGGCAACCGTTGATAATATTTCATTGATTACCGCATCTATTCTTTCTAAGAAATTAGCCGCAGGTTTAGATTCATTAGTGATGGATGTAAAAGTCGGTTCAGGTGCATTTATGCCGACTTATGAGGCATCAGAAGAGCTGGCTAAATCTATCGTAGCTGTTGCTAATGGCGCGGGCACGAAGACGACCGCATTACTGACGGACATGAATCAAGTATTAGCCTCTACTGCAGGTAATGCATTAGAAGTTCGTGAAGCGATTCGTTTCCTAACTGGCGAATACCGTAATCCTCGTTTATATGAAGTTACGATGGCGCTATGTGCTGAAATGCTTGTGATTGCGAACTTAGCAAAAGACGAACAAGAAGCACGTATTAAATTGCAAGCAGTGTTAGACAACGGCAAAGCCGCAGAATGTTTTGGTAAAATGGTGTTTGGTCTTGGTGGACCAAATGACATTATCGAAAATTACGATAACCATTTAGAAACCGCGCAAATCATTAAACCTGTATTTGCAGACAAATCCGGCTTTGTTAATACGATGGATACACGTGATTTAGGCATGGCAGTCGTGGGTATGGGGGGCGGTCGTCGTGTTGCTAGCGATACTATTGATTATGCGGTCGGGTTAAGTGATATGATTCGTTTAGGTCAAACCGTTGATAGCAATCAACCATTAGCGATGATCCATGCTCGTAATGAAGATCAATGGCAGCAGGCTGCAGATGCAGTTAAAGCCGCTATCGTGATCAGCGAAGAACAACCAGAAGCGACACCGGAAGTTTATCGTAAAGTTCGCTCACAAGATGTGTAAGGAAGAAACCATGAAACGTGCAATTATTTTAGTTCTTGATTCATTTGGTATTGGTGCAGCAGGTGATGCTGAAAAATTTGGTGATGTGGGTTCAGATACAATGGGTCACATTGCAGAACAGTGTGACAAAGGACTTGCCGATAATGGAAACCGTAAAGGGCCATTAACGCTTCCAAATCTATCAAAGCTGGGTTTAGCAATGGCAGGTAAAGAGTCTACGGGCAAATTAGCCGCAGGTTTAGACGCTGATGCTGAGATTATTGGTGCCTATGGTCATGCCGCTGAATTGTCTTCAGGTAAAGATACACCTTCTGGTCACTGGGAAATTGCAGGCGTACCTGTCTTATTTGATTGGGGTTACTTTAGCGATAAAGAAAATAGTTTCCCTAAAGAGCTAACCGACCGAATTCTTGCTCGTGCCAACCTTTCTGGTTACCTAGGTAATTGCCATGCATCAGGCACACAAGTACTGGATGATTTAGGTGAAGAACACATGAAGACGGGCATGCCGATCTTCTACACCTCTGCTGATTCGGTATTCCAAATTGCGTGTCATGAAGAAACGTTTGGCTTAGATAATTTATTAACACTTTGCCAAATCGCACGTGAAGAACTTGAAGATTATAATATTGGCCGAGTGATAGCGCGTCCATTTATTGGTGCAGGTAAAGGTCAATTTGAACGTACGGGTAACCGCCGCGATCTTTCTCTGGAACCGCCAGCAATTACCGTATTACAAAAACTGGTAGAAGAGAAAAACGGTCACGTACATTCTATTGGTAAAATCTCTGATATTTATGCTGGTTGTGGTATTACACAAAAAACCAAAGCAACAGGCATTCCAGCATTGTTTGATGCAACCAAAGAGGCAATTACGGCGGCGAGTGATAACACCATCGTATTTACTAACTTTGTGGATTTTGATTCAGCGTATGGTCACCGTCGTGACGTTGCAGGTTATGCGGCGGCACTAGAGTATTTTGATGGAAGACTTCCAGAGATCATGGAAATGCTACAAGAAGACGATATTCTAATCCTAACGGCTGATCATGGTTGTGATCCTACATGGCCTGGTACCGATCATACTCGTGAACATATTCCCGTTCTTGTTTATGGACACAAAGTGCCTGCGGGTTCATTGGGGCTTCGTGATACCTTTGCCGATATAGGGCAGACCTTAGCAGAGTATTTTGAAATCTCTGATATGGAATATGGAAAATCATTCCTATAAAAATAATAAGCAGTAGAGCCCTCTCTACTGCTTTTTTCTAGTTTAAGTTTAAAAAGAAAGGGTGAAAATTATGGCAACTCCACATATTAATGCTGAAATGGGTGACTTTGCAGACGTTGTTTTAATGCCTGGAGACCCAATCCGAGCAAAATACATTGCAGAAACATTCTTAGACGATGTTGTTCAAGTGTGTGATGTTCGAAATATGTTTGGCTACACTGGAACCTATAAAGGTCGTAAAATATCAGTGATGGGGCATGGCATGGGGATCCCATCATGTTCAATTTATATGACTGAGCTTGTTAAAGATTTTGGCGTTAAAAAAGTGATTCGTGTAGGCAGTTGTGGTGCAGTAAACGAAGACATTAAAGTTCGTGATGTTGTAATTGGTATGGGCGCATGTACGGATTCTAAAGTGAATCGTATTCGTTTTAAAGATCACGACTTTGCAGCAATTGCTGATTACGAAATGGTACGTAATGCTGAGCTTGCAGCACAGGCACGTGGTATTAAAGTCAAAGTCGGCAATCTTTTCTCTGCTGAGCTATTCTATACGCCAGATCCAAGCATGTTTGACCTAATGGATAAATACGGCATCGTAGGCGTAGAGATGGAAGCGGCTGGTATGTACGGTGTTGCTGCAGAATACGGTGCAAAAGCATTAGCTATCTGTACTGTGTCTGATCACATCAAAACCGGTGAGCAAACGACATCTGATGAACGAGCGACAACATTTGATGAAATGATGCTGATTGCGTTAGATTCAGTATTGCTTGGCGACAAATAATGTCACATTATTTGTAGTGAAAAAAAGGCGGTGTTATTTATTAACATCGCCTTTTTATTATTTATCTGTGAAATAAACAGAACGTATTAAGACTTACCGCCAAACAGTGTAGTAACAGGCTTGCTAGAATCTTCACGTTTTTTAAGTATTGCCATAATAAACATACCTGAAACAAGGCTTATAATAAGCATACCAAACATCAATCGGTCACTTTTACGGTAATGGTGGTTCGCAAAACCAGTCAACGTTGACTTTTCAAAGGTTATACGTAAAAACCCCAATACCCGCTCGTCTTTTACTATTGGTTCGATTAATTGTTGTCGACCGATGCCATCAATCGATAATGGTGTATTAATGCCCGTAATTTGTGATGCGGTTAACGCATTGCTGCTTTTACTTAGTACACCACCTTCCGCGTCGTAAATCGTAGCATCAAACACAAGGTTTTCTTTTGCCAGATTATTCGTTAGTTGCAGCAAGGCTTCGTGATCGTCTTTTTTGATGCTATCGACAGCAAACAATGCTGCTTGTCTTGTCATGGTTCGACTAAGATCCTGTAACTGTTTATTTTGAATGATCTGATTATTATCACTGATCACCGTACTATTAATTAAAATAAAGTAACTGAATGCGATCAGAGAGAGCAGCATCAGGCTTTTAATTATGAGATTTTGAGAAAGCATCATCCGCACCAAATAAAATAATAGTCGAGAATTATACGCAATTTATACAAAAATAGCAGTTTATGTCGCTTCAGACTTGCTCTATCTAATTTCAATCGGTATTTTTGATAGAGGATTAGTAAGGATACAAATCATGGACGCGATAACCCCATTTGCAATAAAGAAACACACAACATTGGTAAACCGTTTTTCAACCTCGGTAACGGCCTCTCAATTAGAGGTTAAGTCAGTGGGTTGGATCATTTACGGTTCACACCTTTCTCCCCTTCACACGAAAGACATCGATTTTTTTGTTGGAATGACAACAAAGGTCATTCGAACATGGAAAGTGGGTGACTATGAAGTCGCTGCTATCGCTGGTGAAATGACACCAGAACACAAAATCATCGTTGATGAACTTAGTTTAGATTACGCTGAAATAAAAGACATCCCAGATTTATCTAACCCGGGAATTATCCTTTTTGATATGGATTCAACAGCCATTGAAATTGAATGCATTGATGAAATAGCGAAATTGGCAGGGGTTGGTGAGCAAGTATCTGAAGTGACAGAGCGAGCGATGCTAGGTGAACTTGATTTTAAAGAAAGCTTAATTCAACGAGTGAGTACTCTTGAAGGAGCAAGTGAATCGATTTTGGCTCAAGTCAAAGAAACCCTTCCTTTTATGCCTGAGATGAGAGAATTGGTAATGACAATGCAGAACTATGGTTGGAAAGTCGCTATAGCATCTGGTGGATTTACTTACTTTTCAGATTACCTTAAAGAAGAGTTGAATTTAGTTCACGCTCAATCAAACCAGTTAGAAATCATTGACGGTAAATTAACGGGTAAGGTTTTAGGTGATATTGTTAGCGCAGAAACCAAAGCCGATATTCTTATTGAACTGGCAGATAAGTACGACATTGAAATGAGTAATACTGTTGCGGTTGGTGATGGAGCTAATGACTTAGTCATGATGTCAGCAGCAGGTCTGGGCATTGCTTATCATGCAAAACCTAAAGTACAAGAGCAAGCACAGGCAGCGGTTCGATACGCAGATTTAGGTGGCGTTGCTTGTATCCTTTCAGCTTCGCTACTAATGAATAATAAGCTGAGTTGGTAAGTTTAATATAGTGGAATAATAAAAATGGACTCCGATTTGAGTCCATTTTTTTGTATTCGCTCTAATTGATAGGTGTGTATTTATCGATTTATACACCGATTAGCATTTAAAATAGTGATCACTGTCACTTTCTGAATGGAGCCTGAATGAAACTTACATTTGTGTCAGAGGAATGTCATAGCAATAGTCATTAAATTGACGCTTATTGGTTGAGTGAATAGTATACACCTTGTTCGCAGTGAACAGATATTAATCAACTAAAGGCTTATTATGTTAACTAACTTATTTGTAAAAACTCAACTAGCTCTTCAATCTTTTAAAAATGATGAACGTGGCGTTACTGCAATTGAATATGCAATCATTGGTGTTTGCATGTCAGCAATCGTATTAGCGGTATTTAACGGAACGTTATCTGATGCCCTATTTGGTGCGATGGAAACTATTTCTGATAATATTACATCAGCAGGAACTGCAACGCCTCCTCAAGGGTAATTATATTAATCATGATTAATATTAAGTTATTAATGGTTGGTTTAATGTTAATGACTAATTTTTATATTATTTTTCATGACATTAAGAATCGAGAAATATCTAACAATATAATTATCTCTATTACTATAGTTGGTTTATTTTCTATTTATATTAAAGGTGATATTAATTATTTGATCTCACCTTTAATTATTCT
>NZ_CAWPRC010000100.1:0-391 GCF_963890165.1 Aliivibrio sp. SR45-2
TGCAGTGGGAATCGAACCCACATCATCAGCTTGGAAGGCTGAGGTAATAGCCATTATACGATGCACGCACATCGTGAAGACGAGATAGATAATGCCATAATCATTTCATTCGTAAAGCTATTTCTTTCACTTAACTATTTGATTGCTCGATATTTAAACGAAAGAACGTTAAGAGTTCATTTATCATACAACATTGCATTGTTAACCATACCTTTCAAACAAAAGAGCCGCGTAAAAAGCGGCTCTTAACTCATGGTAACAATTACATTGTTCTAACTGTTATGATGATGCAGTCACTTTTGAACACGTTATTTCTTTCTTTTCTTTATTTTCAGTCCATTTAGCCAAAATAAACACTGAGATAAATTGCATAATCAAAGCAACAATAAAT
>NZ_CAWPRC010000101.1:0-364 GCF_963890165.1 Aliivibrio sp. SR45-2
TTTTTAAAGACTCTCAAGGAGAATACTTAAAGATGGTGGGCGATACCGGGCTCGAACCAGTGACCCCCTCCTTGTAAGGGAGGTGCTCTCCCAACTGAGCTAATCGCCCACGAAAGTTTTAATTCCTTCGTGAGAAAGAATGGTGGAGCTATGCGGGATCGAACCGCAGACCTCCTGCGTGCAAGGCAGGCGCTCTCCCAGCTGAGCTATAGCCCCAAAGTTTTATTTCCTTGGGAGGAAATGGTGGGTCGTGCAGGATTCGAACCTGCGACCAATTGATTAAAAGTCAACTGCTCTACCAACTGAGCTAACGACCCAATGGTATCCCGTAGGGGAGTCGAACCCCTGTTACCGCCGTGAAAGG
>NZ_CAWPRC010000102.1:0-357 GCF_963890165.1 Aliivibrio sp. SR45-2
GTTAAGTACACGGCACCACTTGTCGATTCATCGCCAAGATTGCCGTGAGTATCACTGAACCCTTTCACCGAATAAGTAAACTCTGTATCTGCTGCTGATGAACTCGGAATTTCCACTTCACCAATCCATGTTGCTGAGCCTTGACCCGAATCCCACCTCACAGCACTTGTGCCTAATGTCGCCGTCGCATTATCTACGGCAACAGAGAAAGTCGCTGTAACTCCAATTTTATCGCCTGCTTTACCCGATGTCGGGTTTGATACCACTGATATTAATGTTGGTTTCGCTGTCGAAAGTGTCGCCGTCTCTGTCACCGCTTCAGCAGCAATACCGTGTTGATTTGAACCAGTGACTGTC
>NZ_CAWPRC010000103.1:0-355 GCF_963890165.1 Aliivibrio sp. SR45-2
TGGTGTGCCCCACAGAATTAGAACACATTCTATACTTAGGTTATACCTATCTGGAGGCTACCATGAGCAAGCATTATACTAAATCTTATCCTGAAGAGTATCGTAAAGAAGCTGTCCGACTCGCAGATCAAAAAGATAGAACGACGGCTTCTGTCGCGAAGGAATTAGGGTTACACCCTAATCAGATCTATAACTGGCGCAGACAGTTTAACCTTCTGACAAATAAACAATTTACGGTTCATGATGGTATCGATTATTCAATAAAAGAAAACTCAGAAATGCGTAAGATGAGAAAAGAGCTAAACGACCTAAAAAAAGAGAATGAGTTCTTAAAAAAGGCAGCGGCGTACTTTGC
>NZ_CAWPRC010000104.1:0-336 GCF_963890165.1 Aliivibrio sp. SR45-2
ATAAAAGTAATTTTGTGTAGTCACTCAGTTCATTGATTATTTTTGTTTGAATTCACTTCGAAAAGTAAAAGCAAACTAGTGATTATCAACTCACAAGTGCCCACACAGATTGATTTGGTTAAATTGTTAAAGAGCGTTGTCTTTCAACCACTTAGCGTTTCAGCTTCGTCGTTTCAGGCTGCGTATATTACGCTTTCTGATTTGAAAGTCAAGATAATATTTTCAACTTTTTCATTTATTTATGAAAGACTTAAAAACGTTATGTTGACTTGCCTCCAGCAACAAACTGGGAGCGAAATAAAAGCCCGTTCTATTGAACGGGCACTTATTCAAATT
>NZ_CAWPRC010000105.1:0-316 GCF_963890165.1 Aliivibrio sp. SR45-2
GCTCTTTAACAATTTGGAAAGCTGACTGATTTAAATAACTTACGAGTTATTCAAATCAAAATTTAAAAGTTCTTAATATCTTTTGTTTATCTTTAGATAAACAAATTAAAAACACATTCAAGTGTTCTTGTATTTTGAATCCGGCGAAAAACCAGAACTCTCAATGAAGAGTTCAACCTTGGTTGTTTATGCCATACGAAACCTCTTGGGGTTGTATGGTTAAGTGACTAAGCGTACACGGTGGATGCCTTGGCAGTCAGAGGCGATGAAAGACGTATTAACTTGCGATAAGCCCAGATTAGGTAGTAAAAACCTT
>NZ_CAWPRC010000106.1:0-316 GCF_963890165.1 Aliivibrio sp. SR45-2
TCACCACTTTGTGGTTCATGACTGGGGTGAAGTCGTAACAAGGTAGCCCTAGGGGAACCTGGGGCTGGATCACCTCCTTAACGATAGATTGCGATTTATGAGTGTTCACACAGATTGATTAGGTTTTAATAAGTTGAAGTGACAGAGCTTTAATTAATGATTTCGATTATTGATTAAAGCTTTTTGCTTTAAGCTCTTTAACAATTTGGAAAGCTGACTGATTTAAATAACTTACGAGTTATTCAAATCAAAATTTAAAAGTTCTTAATATCTTTTGTTTATCTTTAGATAAACAAATTAAAAACACATTCAAGTG
>NZ_CAWPRC010000107.1:0-315 GCF_963890165.1 Aliivibrio sp. SR45-2
CGCCTGCTTTACCCGATGTCGGGTTTGATACCACTGATATTAATGTTGGTTTCGCTGTCGAAAGTGTCGCCGTCTCTGTCACCGCTTCAGCAGCAATACCGTGTTGATTTGAACCAGTGACTGTCGCTGTTACTTCACCATCAGGCCAACCTGTTAAATCTTGAGCTACCATACTCCAACTGCCATCACCTTGAACATTAGCTTCCACGGTTTCCGTTTGTGCATCCTTTGAATTACTTAGTACTAACGTCACTTTTTGACTGCCATCAAATCGAGAGGTGTTACCACTAACAACCACATTCGTAATGTCGCTGC
>NZ_CAWPRC010000108.1:0-303 GCF_963890165.1 Aliivibrio sp. SR45-2
CGAGTCGGACAGCTTCTTTACGATACTCTTCAGGATAAGATTTAGTATAATGCTTGCTCATGGTAGCCTCCAGATAGGTATAACCTAAGTATAGAATGTGTTCTAATTCTGTGGGGCACACCAACGGCTAACGCCTGCATAACCGTTTGCTACGATACAGACCTAGCTGAATTTTACTGCCTTAATCACTGAAACTAAAGGCAAACTGACAACGCCGAGTGTAGCAAATCGTGTTGATGCATTTGTTACACGATCTTTGTCAACGCTTCGCTTTAATTGGTAAAGAATTGATTTACCAAGATT
>NZ_CAWPRC010000109.1:0-300 GCF_963890165.1 Aliivibrio sp. SR45-2
GTGCAGTCAGCATCATTAACTACGCCATCAAGAACAGATTTAAGACCATTTCGAGCTTCAGTAAAAGAAACTATACGCATAATTACCTCTTTGTTGAGTTGTACTTAATATTGAACAAGTCTAACCCATTAAAACTGAAATGTACAATATATTGCACAGGTAACAAAGAAGCAGTTAACGCCGCAATAACACGTGCGAAAGACCGACTTACAAAACCAATTATACTCCAAACCGCGAATGCCGAATGTAAATAGCATCGTGTTGATTGCTTTGTTATACGAGCCTTGCTTTCGCTCCAAT
>NZ_CAWPRC010000110.1:0-73139 GCF_963890165.1 Aliivibrio sp. SR45-2
CCAAAAGGTATTACAAGCACTGTACAATCCATTTTCTGGAGTCACGGGTGCTGAGTTAGAAAATGATCCTTTTTTATTATTTCGAGATTTCTTATCAGGGTTAACTCAGAGTTCGGGTCATTTTCAAATCGAAAATGGGTATTTGACGGTTAAATCCGATCAAGCAAAGTACGTGGTGATCACCGCTGATCTTGCTGGATCTTCTTACCAGTTGTCATTACAACAACAATTGCCGCAGCTTGTCGAGTTAGAGCAAACTATTCAACAGGCTTTTTCAGTAGAGATACAACATACTGGTGTTATTTTTTATGCTGCTCATGGCACTGAAAGTGCTAAAAGCGAAATAAGTACCATTGGTCTTGGCTCTTTAATTGGTATTCTTGTTTTAATTCTATTGGTTTATCGCAGTACGTTACCACTCACTTTGGCTTTATTGTCTATCTCGACAGGTCTGTTTTGTGCGTATGTTTTGACGATTTGGCTCTTTGGTTCCATTCATTTATTCAGTTTAGTGTTTGGTGCAAGTCTGATTGGGGTATCCATTGATTATGCTTTTCATTTTTTAACGGATCGCTTAAATGCGGGTAATAAATGGAATTCAACGAAAGGAATACAACAACTTTTTCCTGCAATAACGCTTGGCTTGATTACGAGCTTAGTGGGTTATTTAGGGATGCTTGTTGCACCATTCCCCGGCTTACAACAGTTATCACTATTTTCTGCGATTGGATTAACTGCGGCGTATTTCACCGTCGTGTGTTGGTATCCGTTATTGGCCACGAAGCCAAATAAATACCAAGTTATTCCTGCTCAACGCGCATTGGGTCAATGGTTATTGGTATGGCGTCAGCCGTTAATCAGAATCGTTCTTCCTTTGAGTTTGTTGGTGGCTTCTGGCTTTGGTGTATATAAAGCACAATACGACGATGATATTCGACAACTGCAAGCATTGCCTCAAGTGCTTCAGCAGCAAGAAAGAGAGATAAAAGCCATCACGGGTGTTGGTGGATCTCAACAATTACTCTTGGTTCGAGCGGATACAGAAGAAGAGTTATTACAGAAGTTAGAATCGGTTTCTAACCAACTTGAACAGAAAGCAAATTTTGGTGGTTTTCAAACGATAAGCCGTTATGTTCCATCAGAAAAAACACAGCGTGAGAATTATCAGCGAGTAAAAGCATTATATGCACAGCAAGCGGATAACTATCACACTGTGATACAGCAAAAAGTGCCATTGTTATTTTCTCAACCATTTACACCATTAACGATTGACGGTTTTCTCGCATCGCCTATTTCTGATACGGTGGGTTTTTTATGGCTTGGTAAGATAGACGATGTGGTGGCCTCGGTGATCACGTTTAATAAAGCGGTCGATAGCCAAGAGTTACACGCGTTTGCTGAGAAGCAAAATATAACGTACTTGAATAAAGCGGAAGAAATTTCGACGTTGTTTGGGCAATATCGTGAACGCATTACTGAATTGTTATTAATAGCCTACGGAGCCATTTTTTTATTACTGTTGCCTCGATATGGTTTAAAGCAAGGGTTCTTAATTGTGTTACCCCCCTTTATCGCTGGGTGTGCAGGGCTCGCTGTGACGGTATTTACGGGAGTGCCATTGAATTTATTTAACTTACTCGCGTTAATGTTGATCTTAGGAATAGGTATAGACTACACCTTATTTTTTGCTGAGCAGAATAAACAAGAAGACGACTCACATACCGAAAGTACTCTGTTGGCAATTTCGTTATCGGCGTTAACCACCATCCTTTCTTTTGGGTTGTTGGCGTTAAGTGAAACTCAAGCGATACACAGTTTTGGTATTACGGTACTGACGGGTATCATCGTGGCTTGGTTATTGGCACCCTTGAGCCAAAATATGAACCCACACAATAAAATTCGATAGGACAGAGTGAATGAAAAGAATATCGCTACGATTAATACACTCTATTATTTTTATAGTGTCATTAAGCTTACTGGGTTGTGCCTCTGCACCGATCAAAAAAGCCAATCAAGTTGAAGTATCTCCAGATCAATTTGTGACTTTACCTCAACCAAATCAATATGGGTCGGATATATCGTTAAGCCAGTTAATTTCAGTAAATTGGCATGGTGGTAAGCAACAATTGCCTGTGCAGCTACAATTAACAGGTAATAAACTTGTGTTGGCTGGATTTGCCTCGTGGGGCTCTCGTATCCTTAGTTTGGATTACGATGGACAGACATTGAATACTTACGTTATGGCCGGGTTGTCAGAGACTCTGCCACCGCCAGAGCAAGTTTTATTTAATGTCATGATCACATTGTGGCCGGCAGAGGCTTGGAAAGCATCGTTAGATTCTATTGGTTGGAGTCTGCAAGACATCGGAAACCAACGCGTATTATCAAACGATTTTGGTAAGACGATTCTTATTATTGATTACTCTTCTATTGAAGATAAATTAAGTGGCGATATTATTTTAACGAGCCCGCATCTGGGGTATGTTATTACAATCAAAACGTTTGCAAACGCTCAGGCTGTCATGACTAAAAAGAAGAATGGGTAAAAGTAAGATGAGTGATTTTCCTGTATATATTCATGCTTGTGGTTCGCATTCAGCATTAGGCAAAGAGAGCAATGATATTCATCAGGCTCTCAATGGTAATCAAGGGTCTTCGATGATGCTTGAAGATGGATGGCTTAATGATGGCAAGAAAACCGTGGTGGGGAAGGCTGAAGGTGAACTCCCTAGCATTCCCGCTCATTTGTCCTTATTTGATACTCGAAATAACCAGTTAGTTTTATCCGCATTGCAGCAAATAGAACCTCAAATTAAAGAAGCGAAAGCCAAGTACGGATCGGATCGAATTGCCGTTATTGTTGGGACAAGTACATCGGGTATTTCTGATGGCGAAGCTGCATTAAGTGAAAAGCTAAATTCCGGTATTTTTCCTGATGATTACCATTACCGTAAACAAGAGTTAGGAAACCCGGCTGAATTTGTGGCGACGTATTTAGAGTTGTCAGGACCTACGTATGCTATTTCAACGGCATGCTCTTCAAGTGGTCGAGTTTTCTTATCGGCAAAGCGATTATTGAAATCAGGGTTTGTTGATGCGGTTATTGTGGGCGGAACGGATTCTCTGTGTAAATTAACATTGAATGGTTTTAATAGCCTAGAAGCTTTATCTAATGAACACTGCTTGCCATTTAGCCCTAATCGAAAAGGCATTAATATTGGCGAAGCGAGTGCTTACATGTTGTTAAGCGCAGAGCAAAAAGACTCCAATGATCCTATTGCCTTACTTGGCGCAGGAGACAGCTCAGATGCACATCATATTTCAGCGCCGCACCCTGAAGGGAAAGGGGCGATTGAATCGATGCAAAAAGCATTACATGATGCCGGTCTTCACGCATCAGATATTGGGTATATCAACGCGCATGGTACGGCAACACCATTGAATGATGCCATGGAATCGAAAGCCGTAAATGCGGTGTTTGGCTCTCATACGCCGATAAGCTCAACCAAACCATTTACTGGGCATACATTAGGGGCGGCAGGTATTATAGAGGCTGCAATTTGTTGGCACATCTTAAAATACGACTTACCGTTACCAAGACAAATCAATGATAATCAAAAAGATGAAACGTTAGCGGATATAAAGTTAGTGACTGACCAACGATTAGAAAAACCAGCGATTATCAGTAATTCATTTGCATTTGGTGGCAACAACATCAGCTTAATTTTTGGGTACCAGTCATGAGCCATATTCCAGCGTTAATCGATCTTCTTCCTCATGAAACGCCGTTAGCGTTAGTGGATGAATTGATCGAAGTCAGTGAGTTATCGATTCATTGCCAAGTCACCATTAATGAAAATAATGTCTTTTTTAACCATGAGACTCTCACGATTCCAGCTTGGGTTGGGATTGAGTTTATGGCCCAAAGTGTTGCTGGTTGGTCTGGATATCACGCTTGGAAAAAAGGCAATAAGTCCCCGATAGGATTTTTACTTGGTAGCCGTAAGTATCAAGCCGAATGCAGTGAATTTAAGCAAGGCGACACACTCGACATTTTTGCGGAACAAATATTAGAGAATAATGGCATGGCCGTGTTCAGTTGTTATATTAAACATAACGGTCAGCAATTGGCATCGAGTCAATTAAATGTATTTGTACCGACAGAAGATAAATTAGAAGAGCTCTTAGCGCCAAAGCAGTAGTAGAGGAAATCATGATAAGACAAGTATTAGTGACCGGAGCAAGTAAAGGTATTGGTCGCGCAATTTCAGAGCAGTTAGCAAAAGATGGTTTTCATGTGGTGGTTCACTATATGAGTGACAAAGCAGGCGCAGAGAAAACAATCGAGACGATTGAAGCGAATGGCGGTTCAGGCCGTTTAATTCAGTTTGATATTAGTGATCGTGTTCAGTGTCGACTTATGCTTGAACATGATATCGAAGTGAATGGTGCGTATTACGGTGTCGTAAGTAATGCGGGCATTACTCGCGATACGGCTTTTCCTGCAATGACAGAGGGAGAGTGGGACAGCGTTATTCACACGAACTTAGACAGCTTTTATAATGTACTTCACCCTTGTGTTATGCCAATGGTGAGAACACGTAAAGGCGGTCGTATCGTTACGTTGGCATCAGTCTCAGGCATTGTTGGTAATCGTGGGCAAACCAATTACAGTGCGGCTAAAGCGGGTGTGATTGGTGCAACCAAATCATTAGCACTTGAGTTAGCAAAACGAAAAATCACGGTAAATTGTGTGGCTCCAGGGCTTATCGATACAGGAATGGTCGATGAACATGTAAAAGAACACGCCTTACCACAAGTTCCATTGCGTCGTATGGGGGAGCCTGAAGAGGTTGCCGGTCTAGTGAGTTATTTGATGTCGGATGTCGCGGGTTATGTTACTCGCCAAGTCATTTCAATTAATGGTGGTTTAGTATGAGTCGTCGTGTTGTTGTAACCGGAATGTCAGGGGTAACTGCACTTGGCAGTGATTGGAATACGGTAGGCGAAAATCTTCGTAAGTGTGAAAATGCGACTCAATATATGCCGAGTTTTGAAATCTATGATGGTTTGAATACAAAGCTTGCAGCCCCAATTGATAACTTTACACTGCCAGCACATTATACTCGCAAAAAAATCCGTTCAATGGGGCGAGTGTCTTTGTTGTCTACGGTGGCATCAGAGCAAGCACTAGAACAAAGTGGATTGATTGGTAATGATGTATTAACGAATGGTCAAACGGGTATTGCGTTTGGTTCATCAACGGGATCTACGGATGCGGTAGGTGCTTTCGGTATTATGTTGAGTGAGAAAAGTACCAAAGCAATTACCGCGACAACTTACGTAAAAATGATGTCACATACTGCAGCGGTAAATGTGGGGTTATTTTTTGGATTACGTGGTCGTGTTATTCCAACCAGTAGTGCATGTACTTCTGGGAGCCAAGCGATTGGTTACGCTTACGAATCAATAAAACACGGTTATCAAACGGCGATGGTTGCTGGTGGTGCAGAAGAGCTTTGTCCTACAGAGTCAGCAGTGTTTGATACTTTATTTGCGACCAGTTTAAAAAATGATGCCCCTAAGACTTCGCCAAGTCCATACGATAAAGATCGTGATGGGTTGGTTATTGGTGAAGGTGCAGGGTCATTAGTGCTTGAAGAGTATGAGCATGCAAAAGCACGTGGCGCGACCATTTATGCTGAGTTGGTTGGTTTTGCAAGTAATTGTGATGCGGCACATGTAACACAGCCTCAAATGGAAACCATGCAGCTGTGTATGGAGATGTCTTTAAAGGACGCAAATCTATCTCCTGATAGTATTGGCTATGTGTCAGCTCACGGTACGGCCACAGAACGCGGTGATATCGCGGAAAGTCTGGCAACAGAGAATGTGTTTGGCTCATCAATGCCGATTAGTTCATTGAAGTCTTATTTTGGTCATACACTAGGGGCTTGTGGGGCAATTGAAGCGTGGTTATCTATTGAGATGATGCGAAACAATTGGTTTAGCCCAACGTTAAATTTACATAATATAGATGAGCGTTGCGGTAAGCTGGATTATATTACCGGAACCGGGCGAGAGATTGATTGTCAGTACATCATGAGTAATAACTTTGCTTTTGGTGGCATTAATACGTCATTAATATTTAAACGTTGGAATGAAGAATAACCTTATTCTGAACGTATAAATGATAAAAAACCGGTGAGGGGGAATTCACCGGTTTTTTTGTGCCTTAATGTCGCCGACACATTTATTCAGAGCATTTCTGTTTTATAACAAATAGTCTGTTGCTAATCGGGTTTAGTTAACCCAATCACGCAATGTGAACGTTAGTTCGTGATCTTGACCTTTAAGGATCAAGTTCTCTTTTGTTAGTGTAATGTCGCTCCAAGAAGACAGAGTGCTAGACATTGCTTGTTCTGTTGTCATGGCATCACCCATGCACATTTTCATTGTCATGCCCATTTTTTCAATGCGGAATTGACCTTCTTTGTTTAGCTCAGCTTGGCCAAAAAAGTTATTACAGCCAGCATTACCGTTCGCTGTCATTTTTTCGCCGATTTCTAGACGAGGCGCTTCCATTTTTTCAGGTGTTGCGACTGCGTTGCCATCAACTTCTGTTAATTGCCAGTTGTGATGTTGCAGCATATCAGCAGAAACCGTTGCGTCAGTCATCATATCGCCATTGCTTGAGCATGCAGCCATCAATACAGGTAGAGATATAGCCACTAATAATTTTTTCATTTTAACTCCTAGCTTATTTATGAAGTTTAGCCTTATTTTTGTTAAACGGAGTATAGAAGATAATGGACGGTTATTGTCAGTGAAACGTAAAAAACAGTGTTCAATTATGAGTGTCTTAAGAATTAGAATCAAAAAATGGGAAGTAAGTCTGAATTTTATGGGATAGAGCGTGGAATTTATTCGAATGGGGAAGCGCTAGATAGATTAAAGCCCTGATACTGGTAATATCAGGGCTTTAAAGGGTTTGTTATTTCAATTGGTAAGAAAGAAATAGCAATAATGCAAAAAAGTAAAACAGACTCGAATTAGATGCGGATGAAGTCCATGTGCTCAACTTTAGGCTTAAACGCGTGACGTTGAACGTCTTGCGGTTTAACCTTAACAGTAGCGCCATCGATTACTAGCTCAATTGCTTCGTAAAACTCAGGCTTATCCATTTGGTTGATGATATCACTGTGGATTAGTTCGATTGATACTGGAGCTTCTGTGCCACCGTAAACGATTGCAGGGAATTTACCAGCGTGACGAAGGCGGCGGCTCGCACCCTTACCTTGTTCAGTACGTACTACTGCTTCAAATTTCATAGTCTTTACTCTCAAAAATAGTAAAATAAATAAATGCCATTAAGCTTAGCGACCTAACTTAACAGACTTTTCGTTTCGAAAAACGAGCGCGAATAGTACCACCCCATTATTTATCTAACAACCTATTTTCGTGTGTTTTTAAGAGTATTTTGCTAATGTTAATAAGTTCTCGTTAAATCGAAATCACCGCGATTTAACTGCATAAAGAAACGAATGGAGGCAAGTATGAAAAAAATAGGGATTGTTGCGTTATTCTCGTTTTCAGTGATGGCAACGAACTATTCTACAGAGATTGAATCTCGACAAGATAACTTTCAACACCTCGATGCAACGGTCGATTTACTCGATGACGCGTTTGATAAAGAGGCGCTAGATTGGGATCGAATTATGCCGTTGGCGCAAAGTGCGCACTTAACAGTAGAAGAGCAAAAAACATTATTTCCAGCAGGCAGTGCGGATAATAGCAGAGCACGAACTAAAATTTGGACTCAAAAAGTCGAGTTTGAAGAAAAGTTTGATACCTTATCTCAGCAATTTATTTTGATCAGTGAAGCCGCTGTAGATCAAGATGAAGTGGCAGCACGAGCCGCGCTTGATAAAGCGTACGCCCAATGCCGTTCATGCCATATGAATTACCGTTCGTTGTGGTAATGGCATAATACCGTAAGATTATTCTTCAAAAATCTTATCGCGAATAGACCAAAACTTGCCTTGCTTACGAGCGATAACAAAGCTTGGTGGACGGAATCGGTGTTGGCTATTCGCTATTTTTATTGCTGTTGTTTCTTCAAATGGGCGATGCCTGTCGACTAAATGAGGGCGGACAAAATTGTTTAAAAATAATTGCTTTTGTTTCTTAGTGCCAAGTTGCCACACCTCATGCAATTCAGAGTCATCATCACCAGAATACGTGACTTTAATTTGTGGCTTATCAAACTGATTTTTTCCTGCGGTAAGTGTGACATCAATACAGTTGAGGATACGGGCGTCTTTTAGTTTAAGGGCTTCTTTTAGTTTTTTATCTGGATCGACTAAAATAGCATCACATTCATGGCAGATACGTGCAGCAATGTCGTTATCGGCACCGCACTCGTTACAGTATTTAGCTCTAAAGCGATAGCCACACTCTTCACGTGTGCCTTCATCGTCTTCAAAATAGCCTTGGCAACGACGACCAAAATGTTCCAGTAAAAATCCATTACTGTCTAATTTACCCCAGAAATTATTGTTAAAACCGCAAGCAGGGCAGGGAATCGTGATTATTTCGCTGTTACTGTCAGGTTTAGGATCGCCCACTTCAGGTTGGTAGAGATCGTAGCAATTCCCCGCGTAATCCAAAATAGTACACTCTGTTTTCCCTTCAGCTAAACGTAACCCTCGCCCGACAATTTGTTGGTACAAACTGACGGATTCGGTTGGACGTAAAATAGCAATGAGATCGACATGAGGCGCATCAAATCCGGTGGTTAATACCGACACATTAACCAAAAACTTGGTTTGTTGTTGTTTGAAGCGTTGGATGATGGCATCACGTTCAATCACTTTGGTATCGCCAATCACCAATTCGGATTGCTCTGGTGGCAGTAATGATAATACTTCTTGAGCATGACGAACTGTTGCCGCAAAAATCATCACGCCTTTTCTGTCTTTGGCATATTCAATGATTTGTTGAACAATTTGAGGTGTTGCACGTTTTGATTCTTCAATCACCAGATCCAATTCTGATTCTTTATAACGACCCGTTGAGGCGGGTTTTAACTGAGAAAAGTCGTAGCTTAAAATTGGGGCATCCAATAATTTTGCAGGGGTTAAAAAGCCCTCATCCAATAGATATTGAATTGGTAACTCAAAAATACAATCACGGAAAAAACGAGGCGTGTCGGTTTTGACTTGTCCACGAGTGTGATATTGATAAATCCAACCAATGCCTAAACGATAAGGGGTGGCAGTTAAGCCAAGCACTTTAATGCCAGAATTTTGGGTTTGCAGGTGTTCGATAACTTTACGGTAACTGGTGTCTTTATTGTCTGGCACTCGGTGGCATTCATCAATGACGAGCAGAGAAAACTGATCTTTGAACGAGTCAAGATTACGAACCACTGATTGTACCGAGGCAAAAACCACTTTTTTATCGGTTTCTTTACGGCCTAATCCAGCTGAAAATATAGAGGCTTCTTCGCCGTAACCTTCGTATTTCTCATGGTTTTGTTCAACCAATTCTTTTACGTGGGCCATGACCAATACACGGCCTTTAGCAATGCGTGCTAACTCAGCAATCACCAAACTTTTACCGGCACCAGTAGGTAACACCAATACTGCAGGGCTGGTGTGTTTTCGGAAATAATGAATAACGGCTTTGACTGAATCTTGCTGATAAGGACGTAACGTATACATGGATATAAACACAGTGGTAAAAGACAAGGTGTCATCATATCAGAATAAAAAATATTCCTCTTTGTTTTCTTGTGAAGATTAAAGGCTGATTGATTAAAAGGAAAATAGAACAAATGGGTAGGTGTTTCTTTATTCTCGTGTGCGCATTATTGCTAACCAGTTGCAGTGATTTTATAAATTTATCAAATTCGGGGCCATGACGAAAACCATTTAGGTATTCTAAGTAATGATGATCTGTTTGATGATTTGTCTAATTTTTGGATAAGAGCCGAGCAGTAGAGCGTTAAGATATAAAAATAATATATAATAGACGGAATCAGGGTTGGTTATTTAGGTTTAATAAGGAAGTTTAATAAATGTCTGTGCTTCAACGTATTCATATAACACTATTTTTTGTCGCTATTCTTTCTGGGTGTGGTTCACTTCCTGATGAGGTTGAGCACACTAATGAACCCGTCGCAAACTCAGTCATCAGCCCATTATCGGAATTAAGAGACGCTTATCAACCGTCGACATCGACTCAAGAGACGAGTGCGGTTTTACTGCAAGATGCAGGCTGGGATGCTCTCGCTCAACGTTTAGCATTAATTGAAACCGCAGAACACACGATTGATATTCAATATTACATCTGGAATTCAGATGCTTCAGGTCATTACCTAGCGAGTCGTTTGTTAGCGGCGGCTGATCGCGGTGTTAAAGTGCGTGTAATGCTGGACGATATCAACCTTAATGAACGAGAAGATCTACTTATTGCGCTTAATTCACACCCTCAAGTTGATATCCGTATATTCAATCCAATCCCAACTCGCCGTGGTGTTACCAAGTGGGTCAATTTCTTAGGAGACTTTTCTCGTCTAAACCGTCGTATGCACAATAAATCATTTACCGTTGATGGGGCTTTCTCTGTTGTTGGTGGACGTAATATTGGCGATGAGTATTTTGATCTGTCTGATGACATCAATTTTCGTGACCGTGATGTATTAGTCACAGGCGATGTGGTGGGGGAGATTCAAACGAGTTTTGCAGAATATTGGGACAGTCGGTGGTCTTACCCTGTTGATTTTTTCGGTGGAAAAACGTCACCAGATCAACCAGTGTTAGACGAAATTTCGGCACCGATTTACACAAACTACCCAGCCTTGCCAGAAGGCAGTAAAACTGCCCATCAATTCTTAACTAAGTTAATGGGGAGCATGACGTGGGTTCAAGCCCGCTTTGTTTCTGATAGACCAGTTCCAGTTGATAAAAATAACACGAGTGAACCAAAAGAAACGGCTAAAGTATTGGCTCAATTAGCTCGTGAATCGGATCAAGAGATCTTATTGGAATCGGCTTATTTGATATTTGATGATAGCCAACTAGAAGAATGGCAAGAATTAAGTAACAACGGTGTAAAGATAAAAGCATTAACTAATTCAATGGCATCGAATGATTTAACAACCAATCACTCTGGTTATGCAGGCCGACGCCAAGACATGCTTGAGCACGGTATACAATTGTTTGAATTAAAACCAGAAACAGGGTTGTGTGAAGATTCAACCCGAGATGTTTCTAAGTGTGCCCCGACATTAGCGTATGGGCTTCATGCAAAGTCTGCTGTTTTTGATAGAAAAATCGCGAGTATCGGCTCTTTTAACTTCAATTTACGATCCACTTACCTTAATACTGAATCGATTCTAATCATTGAAAATCAAAAAATAGCAGAGCATCTGGCTGATGACATAGAGCAAGCAATGGATGAAGAAAACAGTTGGCATTTGAAATTACAAGACGGTGACGTTCGTTGGTATTCTGGCGATAAAAGGTGGGAAAGTGAACCAGAAACAGGCCGGTGGGAGCGATTTGAATCCCGATTTTTGCAGTTATTGCCAATAGAGAAGTACTTGTAGTGAAGGCTTCTTATTGAGATGAATTGCATGCTGAGTTCTCATGCGGTATTACCATAAGTTATAATTCATAGTATTTTCGATTAGAATTGCCTCTAAATTGTTGTGGTGTCATGTCGAAGTACGATTTAAACGCTTTAATATATGATGAGTCGTTGTGATATCCGATTTCGTCAGCGATTGCTTGTATTGTTATTTCCTCATCCAATAGTGACAATGAATATATTAAGCGCAATTGCTGACGCCAGAGTGGAAATGAGGTTTTAAACTCTTTAACAAAAAGTCTAGATAGCGTTCGTTCTGATGCTCCCACTTCGTTTCCCCATATCTTTAAAGGCCAATCTAAGGCTGGTGTCTCAGTTAACTTGTCAAATATTTGCTTTAAACGTCTATCTTTAGGGAGTAGTAGCTGAAAAGTTATTACGTCGTTATGCATCATTTGGTCATGCAGTACCTGTAATAAGCCTAATAACGCCGTTTGACTTTCTACTTGCAAACATTTTCTTCTGATTTCTTGTATTAACTCCTTGATAAATGGAGTTAAAGATATGGTTCGAACCTGTTCTTCAGACTTAAAACAATACGCAGGGTTAATATATATACCAATGAAAGTGGTGTTTGTTAAAGCGATTGATTCATGTGCTAACGTTGCTGGAACAAATAGCACAGAGGTATGAGGAAGTAAATATTGATAAGATCCAACTTGAGTTTGGAGTAACCCTTTAATCGGAAATATTACTTGATGCCATGTGTGATGATGTAGCGAGTCAACGTAGCCTTTAGGCATTTCTATTACTTTAGCCAACGCAGGAAATAGTGGGTCGTTCTTCATCATTTCATTAGCAGGTAGCTGCTGGTTACTTATCATTATTATTCATCCTTGTGTTCTTGTTCCTATTTCAACGCTTATAATAATTGGCGGTTTGGGATGGTTTGTTGTCAATGTGTCATTATCCTGCCGAGTTGAAATTACCATATTATAGTGTCTTCGCAAAGTCAGGAGGCGTTATGAATATACATATAATTATTCATGAAGAATTTGAAGGGCCTAATTTTATTGATTCTTGGATTAATAATCGTGGTTATCAGGTTTCTTATTCACGAGTTTATCTTGGGGATATGCTGCCTCTCAATATGAATGATTTTGATGGGTTAATCGTGTTAGGTGGCCCACAAAGTCCAGATACAACTAAAGAAGAGTGCGCATACTTTCATTCAAAAGAAGAGCAAAGTCTTATTTTACACGGGATCAATGGTAATAAAATGGTTATGGGAGTTTGCCTTGGTGCTCAGCTTATTGGTGAAGCACTAGGGGCAAAATATGAGAGAAGCCCAGAGAAGGAAATAGGCTACTTCCCCATCCAATTAAGTAAAGATGGAATTCACGACTCATCACTTGATCATTTTAATTTGTCAGAGCTCGTTGGGCATTGGCATGATGATATGCCGGGTTTAACCGAATCAGCAAAGGTATTAGCTTCTAGTAAAGGATGTCCGAGACAAATCATTAGATATTCAAATTTGGTCTATGGATTTCAATGCCATCTTGAGTTTATCGCCTCCGAGCTGCCTTCTTTGATCGAGCATAGTACTCGTGACTTTACCGTGCAAAATGAGCATATTTTTATTCAATCAGAGCTTGAGATATTAAATACATCTACAAGTCGAATGAATCAATTACTAGGTGATTTTTTAGATAATTTAATTGCAAAATATCGATACGATGATTGCAAAGAGATCGCGAGATAATCTTATGCACACTAAATATAATTTTTCTGCAGGGCCTGCTGTTATTCCTACGAGTGTTTTACAACAAGTTCAACATGATGTTCTTGATTGGAAAGGAACTGGATTATCAATCATGGGATTTAGCCATCGTAGTTCTGAGTTTATGCAATTAGCAGAAGAGTCTGAAATGATATTACGAGAACTAATGGAGGTCCCTGATAATTATCATGTCCTGTTTTGTCATGGTGGTGGAAGTGGTCAATTTTCAGCGGTTCCATTGAATTTGGTGGATAAATCACAAACAGCGGATTATGTTGTTAGCGGTCATTGGTCAAAGTATGCAGCGATAGAGGCGAGTAAATTTTGTAAGGTTAATACCATCAATATTGTTCAGAGAAATAATCAAAAGCAATCACTCTTATCTCCCGTTGATTGGCAATTATCACAGGATGCTCAGTATGTTTTCTTCTGTCCAAATGAAACGGTTGATGGGTTAGAGATTAATGAACTGCCTATTACAGATAAACCAATAATTGCAGATATGTCTTCATTCATATTGTCACGCCCAATTGATGTTTCTAAATATGGAATTATTTATGCGGGAGCTCAAAAAAATATTGGTCCAGCAGGATTAACGTTAGTTATCATTCGTGATGATTTATTGGGAAAAGTGAGTCGTGAAATACCCACTATTTTTGATTATAAGGTATTGGCTGAAAATTATTCGATGCCAAATACACCGCCAACCTATCCATGGTACGTTGCTAATGAAGTCTTTAAATGGCTTAAGAAGGTTGGCGGTGTATCGGCTATTTACAAGATAAATATAGAAAAAGCAGCGTTATTGTATGATGCAATTGATAACTCAAGTTTATATATTAATCATATAGATTCTGCCGCTCGTTCAATCATGAATGTTCCATTTTATTTAAAGTCAGAAGCATTAACAGAAAAGTTTGTATCTCTTGCTCATACTGCGGGACTTACCTCCCTTAAAGGCCATAGCTCTGTCGGTGGTATTCGAGCATCAATCTATAATGCGATGCCGATAGAGGGAGTCAAAGCATTAGTAACCTTCATGAAGCAATTCGAAGATAAATTCTATAACTAATTAAGAAGTGAAATGAAATACAAAATAGAGATATCAAAAGAAGAAAAGATATTATTTGAAGTATTAATTGATGATATTGGTCGAAATGCTTTAGAAGAGAAGTTAACCATATTATTAGCTCAGTTTCCTAATGAAAATGGATTCAAAAGACATGTTTTTTATTCAGATACTGAAAATAGAATAATAAAAAGTACAGAAAGAAGTATGGAAGTGATCTCGATTCAACCAATATTCAAAGAAGTTGGTTATAGATAATCTTAATTTAATTCATGTTTATTATTTTGATTAATGAATAGTAGTTTAGGGGGGAGGAATATGAAAAAAATTGGTGTTGTAAACTCTGTACTTGTTGGTAAGAGTGTTCCCTATGCGAAAGGTGCACAAAGTGCAATCAATAAGAAACCAAAATCTGAACGACAAGTAACATCACGATTAGGTTTTATTGATGATGAGCAAGGCGATTTACGAGTACATGGAGGTATTGAAAAAGCGATTCATATATACCCAAGTGAGCATTACGTTGAATGGCAAAAAGAGCTACAAGGTAATACAGCATTACAAATGATAGGGGCTTTTGGTGAAAATATTAGTTCAACGGGATTGAATGAAGACACTATTTGTTTGAATGATAAAATTCGAATTGGTTCAACACTGCTTGAAGTTTCGCAAGGTCGAATGCCATGCTGGAAATTAAACGTTAAATTTGAACAAGATGGTATGGCGTTAAGATTGCAGGATACATTAAGAACCGGGTGGTACTTTAGAGTATTAGATGAAGGCAATATTGGTCGTGGTGATGAGATATTCCTTTGTGATCGCCCTTACCCTGAATGGCCTTTATCAAAAATAATGAAGTTGATTTTTGAAGGATGTTTAAATAAACAAGAGCTAACCCCTTTATTGGATTTACCGCTTGTAGAATCATGGCATAGATTAGTGGCTAGACGCTTAGAGAGTCAAAGTATAGAAGATTGGTCTCCTCGATTAGATGGTCAAAAATAAGAGTGTTGGTTTGTTAAAGAGCCAATAGCCAACAGAGGCTAGGCATTTTGACGAGCGTAATGCCGCTCGTCTCAGTGGGGGGTATGAATCCTATTTCGATTGATCAAGCTGTGATGGGTCATCAAACATTGCTTGTAATACCTGTATAAATTGCCCCACGTGTAAGCCATCCATCAAACCATGATGTACTTCAATCGATAACGGCATACGCCATTGCTGACTGTGTTGAACCAATTTTCCAAAGGCCATCTTCGGCACGCTATCTGGAAAGTTAACGTCTCTAGCATGACTCATGCTGGTGAAGTCTACCCATGGCAATACGGTTAAATGAATCGTGTTCTGCTTCATTTCTTGGCCAATGAATTGCTCTACGATAAAAGGCGTGCTCTTAATCCGAGTCTCGGCTTTGGCTGCACTTAGTGTGAAGTCAGAAAACGTAGGCTCATGGTCTAAATCGCAAAAACGCACTGTATTATCATCGGCAAGCAGCGCCACACTGACGCACATCGGCGAGTAAATTCGTACTTCTTCTCCCACAAGGCGATAACTCATCGGTTCACATTTATTTAGTGCCAGCTGAGTTAGGTAAAGGTAAGCGTGGAAGAAACGATGATTGTGCTGCTTACAATATTGATACAGCGCCGTTACGTCGATGTTGGAGCAGATGTTATACCAAGGGTGGCTAAAACCTTGATAGAATTTTAAATGTTGAGCTCGCGCCCACTGGCTGACATCTAGCACTTTATGCGCCATTTGATTTCCCTATAGAGTTCAATGATTTCGATCGGCTTGATTCTATTTATAACCCTAAGCGACTGCAAGATAATTTGAATAGAGAGTTCATAGCTTACTTAGCAATTAAACAATACCGCCTTTTTATAACGCTTAGAGGCTTCTATTTTTAAACACTTGCCAACTTTATTTTTCTAATATAATATCTCGCCATTAATTACCGACCGGATAGTCGGTTTGTTAGTTGAAAGGGCATTGTCATGGACAAAAAACAAAAAACAATACAAGCTGCAATTGAGTTGTTTGCAGCGCAAGGCTATGAAAAAACCTCTATCGCACAAATTTGTGAGTCTGCAAAAGTATCAAAAGGTTTAGTGTTTCATCACTTTAAAAATAAAGACGATTTACTGAGAGCCGTTTTTGTTCGTATGGCAGAGATCATTAACGAAGTTGGTGAAAATGTGAATTCGGTTAGTGAGGAGGTATCGGTAAAAGAGAAGTTTATTCATCTGTTAGAACATATCTTTTTATCAATGACAAACCCAGAACAGAAATTATTTTATCAGTTTGATTATCAGGTGAAATGTCAGCCATCAATGAGATTGATTTTAAAAGACTTATTAGATGAGCGATACAAATTAATGATGTCCACTTTTCAAGATGTTTTATGCGATATACCCGCAGCTAATCCTCTTGTTGATAGTCATGCGTTAATTGCCGAAATAGACGGCATTGCCTTGAATTATTTGTTCGCTAAAGATGATTATCCACTGACAGAAATCAAAGATCGATTTATCCAAAAATACTTGTTATTGCTAGGACTTTCATAACTAGTTCAATAAAAAATAATAATTAAAGAGTACATTAAAATGAAAACACCTTATCAAATTCAATACGAAACTTTCGCAGCAGCAGGCGGTATTTATGATGAAAGACACGCAAAACTGTATGCTGAATTTGCAGATAACCTAATTGCAGATGGCAGCTTCTCTATCGTTTATGAAGGCGTAGCACATGCGTGTTATACACCGATTATTATAGATGCGGCACCACATTTAAAATGTTATGTAGTGGCTCCTTTAGCCGTATTGCCTGGATACCAACGCCAAGGCTACGCAACGAGATTAATGGAAGAAGCAGAAAAGCAGTTAGCACCAGATGTAGTGTTTATCATGGGGGAAATTCACCATTACGCTAAACGTTACAATACACCTCATAAGGTAGGACTTCCTGTGGAATCGTTAGCACCATTAGAGAATTGGTTCGCGCTAGCATTAACTGAAGGTGCACTAAACGATGTAGGTGAATCGACATCAAGCATGACGGGGCCTTATTCTGAGCCACTAATATGGAGTCATCCTTCTGAACAAGTATAATCAACTGGGACGCTGAGCGTTCCAATTTTTTATTCACTTCAATTTATGCCTAACGAATTTTAGTACCGAGTTGATTTAAATCCCGATTTTGCAGTTGTTGCCAATAGGAAAGTACTTGTGATGTGAATTATGGTTCGAATCTAATCATCATTTGATTCGAATGGTTTTTTACGACGTTAAATTAATCGGTATTTTAGCAACCAAATATACCCTGAACATATTACAAACATTCAGGGTTGTTTAGAGGCTTGAAGTTTACTCAAACTCGTTAGCGAAACAAACCGTTCTATTTGGTTGCGACAATTTCGTCCATTAAACGATCAATTTGAATCACGACTTGTTCACTGGCATTTTCCATCGCATTAATTGATGTGATCATACCCGGCATATTGCCCGTTTTGGCTTTGCTCATCGCTTCGCGACCACTGTCGTGTACCCCCTTGTGAGGCCCTTCAAGTTGCGTATAACTTTTCAGGTGAACGTAGGCTTTACCGTCTCCCTTGTAGTACCACTGACCCAATCGACACTCAGAATGAGTATTTACAGTTTCATCGAACGAGCCATTTTGTAATAAACGATAGATATTGTTCTTCCAAATCGCATGGTCAAGTTTTACTGTATCAAGAAAAGCTCGAGTCGAAGCGATATAAATCACCCCCTTCATGTGCTCTGATTTCACAACAACCTCATTTACGATAACCCCAATTTGTGCAGAAGAAGCGGAGACCTCTTCGGCACAAATTTGGTTCTCATCGATAGAGGTTTTAATCGCAACCACTTGAGTCATAACTTGGTTCACTAACGAATCAATTTGCTCGCTGGCTTCACTGGCTTTACTTGCGAGCTTTCTTACTTCATCAGCAACGACAGCAAACCCTCGGCCAGCTTCTCCTGCACGAGCGGCTTCAATTGCAGCATTAAGGGCCAGTAAATTTGTTTGGTCAGAAATCTCTTGAATAGTAGATACAAGGTGGGAGATAGAATTGGCGGTTTTATCTAATATTTGAACAGACTTAATGCTTTGAGTGGTTTGGGTACTTATCTTAATTGCTCTATCGTCAAGGCGAGAAAGTGCTTGATGTGTTTGTTTAAAAACCTCACCGAGTTGTTGTAGGTTTTCATTTTCTTGAGCCATCGACTGAGCGCTTTCGACCATCGCAGTTCGAATGGTTTGCAGCATATCTCCGCCTTTTAAACTGCTCGAAATCAAACCATCGCTGCTTTGATAACGTTGTTGTGCCGAGCTAACTTGCTGTTTAGCGTCTTGGAGTTGACTTTCTAATGCGACAATATCAGCTTGGTATTTTTGTTGGAGGTTTGACAGCTCTTTTTTTAGAGCCTCATTTTCTGCTTTGACTCGTTTTAATCCAAACATAAGCTCAAAAAAATAATTAAGTAATCTTTTGAGTGTACCTAGGTTTGTTCGGTTTTGTCATATTAAAAGTAAGGTATATTTGTGAATTGTGTGACGTTTCTGGTGTATTTACATTTAATGATAAGCTAGATTTTGTAGTCAACTAATGAAGCATATGTAACTTATATGATACGCATAAAAAGGGATCTATTTTTCAGTTTTCTAAATTAAGAGTGAAATGAGTAAGCAGAAGATATTTTTGGTTATAGCATCGACTTTAATGTAATTAGATCAATATTTAATCGTTTGATTTGAATAAGCTATCTAGACGCGTAATATATGAAATTTTAGAACAACCCCAAAAAAGGGGGAGTTAGATATTATCTCTTGGCTAACGTTGTTTTTTAAAACTAACTTTTGGCGCAAGGCTGATCAAAATAGAATGTTAGGTGGGGATGTTGAGGATGGCATTAATACCCATTTTGGCAGTAAATTGGCCATGGGGATCGTCGATCTTATCGGTGTTCTTGATGTAAAAAAGAGGACCAAAATAGCTAAAGAAAAGCACCAATAAGCGGTACAATACCTGAGTTGCGAGATCGCAGCATGGGATACTCATTCACATAAAACCGTAAAGTAGCCACATATGTCTAAAGATTTTAGTTTTACCACAGAATACACTCTCGACAAGACCTTCTTTGCTGAGTGTTATGATCAAACTAGCCATCCTGTTAAATTTCCAAAAGCCTATTTAAAAGGAATACTTTTTCTTCTTTTTGGTGTGGTTTTATTAAAACTTGAACTATTACCTAATGGGTATGTTGGTTGGTTCTTTATTGTTTTAAGTATTATTGAGGGGCTTAGTATTTATTTTAAGAGAACGTGGTGGTTATGGCGACAAAAAATCAGCTCGCTTTCTGGCAGCAAAGTGGTACTTCAGGTTGACTCAAAAGGTGTGAGTTATAAAAGCGCTAAAAACACCCGTAATATCGCATGGAGTGACATTGATCAACTTGAACAAAGCGATCTAGGGTTTATCTTTCACATGGGTAAACAGCGCCAATATGTCAGTAAATCTTGCTTAAATGATGAAGAGATAGCCTTCATTGCAGAGCAGCACGCAATATCAAAAATAAACTAACGCCATTGCGTGCAAAATAAAATCTTATTCAATATCAGCCGCATTCTCTGCGGCTTTTTACTGTCTATCTAACCCCTCGACTCCAATCTCAAACCCTGTTGTTTGACTTACTCTTCCTAATATTTATAGCTCTAACCATATGGCGATATTTACTCATCCACTACATTCCTACACTGTGAGATTTTCAAGTGTTACTATAAATACTTTGCATTTGAAACAGCCACAGTGCTCAATGTCGTTTAAGACAATGTTGACCGACAACTTTTTTAAAGGTGCTAAATAGGAAGTTTGCTTTATGCGTAAATCAGATAAGAAGATCGAAAATCAAATCAGAGACGTGTTAACCGAAGTTTGTGAAGATACGTTAAAAGGCTACAGGGGTTTCCTTTGGGTGACTCATACTGTTAAATTCTCTTCTTTTCCACAGAGCTTAAAAATTGTCTGCGTATTCGAAACGAATCAAGATAGAGCAAACTTTTTAATGGGAGAAGACCAGCTCCATGTTTCAACAACTATCCAAAAGGCGTTTAGTAAGGTAGGGGTTCAACTAAAGAACGTAGATAAGCACATCAGTTACGATACGCAGAAAAATCGCGAGTAGCGGTCATCAAAGAAAGTGAATCGAGTTGAGTTTGTAGTGGGGATCTAAGGCTTTATATGACGAGTTTTGATATAAAGCCTAAGGACAACTATCTGCCCTCTGAGTCAGGGCGACGAATAGCTTGCTTACTAAAGTCTAGGGATACCGCTATTTTCAGTCCATTCGGGTAATAAAGGTTTGCTCGTCATCCACAAAAGCGACAAAGCCGCCGTGATAGATAAACACTCGACCACGTCCCTCAACTAGGCAGGCAAGCTGTGGGTTTAAATCTTCTTCATTATTCTGGCTTTGAAACGTGCCAGTATCGGTGATTACGCCGCTGAGTGTAGGTAAATATCCATAACTGCGCTTGGCTTGATCAATGAGGCTCAATTCGCTGGCGGTAGAGAAGCAAGAGGGGATCGCACCGGCTTCTTCGATAAATAAAGTTTTCAGTTCTTCAAAAGCTGTAATCACCAGCCAGTCGATGTCGTTAACATGATGAATAAACATGGAGTTTCTCGGTAATTCTGATGCGGAGATTGTATCACTATCAAGTGATTACGTAATGGAAATTGGTTTGACTTGTAGTGAGTTGAATAGCATCGCTAATCTAATCACGTTTTGATTTGAATAGATGGCCTAATCGCATCACAAAATGATGTGAATAATACCTCGAATCACTGCCTATCTTTTAATGACTCTCGTTGCTCTGATAATGTCGCTTCCACTTCTCGGCGCAGCTCTTCTTCATTAGGTAAATACAGCTGATACTTTTGCACAAATAAGTTTTTATCTATGCCATAGGTCGCATACTTTACCAGTAGTTCATCTTTATCTTTGCTTGCTGCTAAACGCAAAAACAAGCCGGTTTCTTTTTGGCGTTCAGCTCTCTTACACTCCAATTAGCGTTAATCGCTTGATTCATGTAAAACGCGCGTTCTGTCGTGTTATTAATTTTTAATAACTTAACATAATGTGACCAACTCAAATCATGCGACAGTGTCGCATGATTTCGATTCGCAAGATAAAACTGACGAAATCTCTTCAGATTAGAAAGACTAAAACCTTTACCATGAGCTAATTTTAAATCTCGATTTAAGTTGGTGATAAACTGTTTTCCGTACTGCGCGGTTACTTGCTCTTCTTGTTCAAACTCAACTATATGTTGTCCAATCTTCCAATAAGTCATGACTAATCCAGCGTTAATCGCTGAGATTGTTTTCGCTTGACCTTGTGAGAAAGTAGTAGAAATAATACCTAGTAAATTATGGTGTATAACTCGAAGTGAAGTTTACCACCCATAAAAAAGGGACCCAGCCTAAACCAGATCCCCCAATATCTGCCGCATTCCTTGCGGCTTTTTACTATCTATCTAAACCCAATCTTACGGCTCTTCAGAAATTGGTTTTGGCTTGTAGTGATCCGAATTCAAACCAAAGTATTCAGGTAGGGTTGTACCTACTGAGATAGAAGACCAAGTCCCCGTCACGATACCGATGAACATTGCAATCGCAAAGCCTTCTAGTGGACCGCCACCCAATAACCATAATGACCCAACCGTGATCAATGTGGTTCCTGATGTCACCATCGTACGAGAGAACGTTGCAGCAACGGCTTGGTTGTTTATCTCTTGGATAGATAAATTAGGCTTGGCAATTAACAATTCACGGATCCTATCAGCAATGATGATGGAGTCATTTAACGAATAACCTAGGATTGCCAAGATAGCGGCTAGGGTTGTTAAGTTAAATTCCATTTGGGTTGCAGCAAAGAAACCAAGAACAAACACGATATCGTGGGTTAGGGCAAACAAAGAGCCCGAAGCCAAGCGCCATTCAAAGCGGTAGCTTAAGTACGCTAAGATAACCAGAACCGACACTAATAACGCCATGCCACCTTGTTCTGTTAACTCTTCTCCCACTTGAGGACCAACAATGCTTGTATTTAGCACTTGTATATCACTGTGCAGCGGAGCAAGAACCTCAGTTAACGCAGGCAGTTCCGTTCCCTTTGGTGGGATAGCATAACGTAAAACCCAACGACCCGGCTCACCAGAAGCAATAACGGCGACGTCTTGTTTAAAGCCCGCATCCAATAATGGCGCGATTTCGCTGCTTGTGATTTTGTTGTCTATTTGAATTTCACTCACGATACCGCCTGTGAAATCTAAGCCCCAGTTTAAGCCTTTTGCCGCGATCATTGATAAAGCAAAAATCATAAGACAAACAGAAACCACACTTGTCATGTGACGCCATTTTGTTGCATTTTTCATAGTAATAAACATAACTTAAATCCTAACATCATGACGAGAATCACGACCCCAAACTAAATTGACAATGGCACGTGACGCGAAGATGCCTGTGAACATACTGGTTAATAGACCTAAGCCCAGTGTTAATGCGAAGCCTTGAATTGGACCATTACCGACGGTGTAAAGTACAACCGCAGTAATCATGGTGGTGAAGTTGGCATCGAAAATTGTACCAAATGCACTACTAAAGCCTCTATCAATGGCTTGAGCTAATGTTCGTCCTTCTTTTAGGTTATCTTTTATTCGTTCAAAAATAAGTACGTTGGTATCTACGGCCATGCCGACGGTTAATACTAATCCGGCAATACCCGGCAGTGTTAATACCGCACCAGGGATTAATGCTAATAAACCAAATAGCATGATCATGTTGGCAAGCAATGCAATGTTAGCAACCCAGCCTAAACGACGATACCAAACCGCCATGAATAACAACGTTAAACCAAGACCAAGGCCAAGTGCCGCAAAACCATTTTGAATGTTTTCTGCACCCAGAGTTGGACCAATTGTGCGTTCTTCAACGATAGTGACGGGCGCAGTAAGTGAACCTGCACGTAATAACAATGCTAATTCTTGAGATTCTTGAAGTGAACCAGATCCAGTGATTCTAAAGCGGCTGCCTAATTGACTTTGGATAGTAGCAACACTGATGATTTTGTTACTTTGTGTGGTTTCACCTTTGCTGTTACGACCATACTCGTTGTATGAGGTTGCCATTGGTTTTCCAACATTGTGACGAGAGAATTCAGACATGATTTTGCCGCCTGAGCTATCAAGAACAATGTTTACTTCCGCCATGCCCATCTCGCCTAAGCTTGCACGAGCATCAACAATGTGGTCACCACTTAGTACTGGTTTTCTACCAACACGAACAGGACGTCCATTTTCATCTGGAACTTCCATTGTGCTGCCAGTGCCTTGTTCTTTCACGGCATAAAAAGCCAAGCTTGCGGTTGCACCAATAACATTTTTAGCAGCAGCAGGGTCTTGAACACCCGGTAATTCGATACGAATACGGTTTTCACCTTGGCGTTGAACTAACGCTTCGGTAATGCCCAGTTCTTCAATACGACTACGCATGGTTTGCAAGTTTTGTTGTACGGTTAAGTTACGAACCGCGACTTTTTCTGATTCTTTTAACGTCAGCTTGATATCAAAGCCATCAGAATTTTCGATTTGCCATGTAGGGTAGTTTTGATGAAGGAATTTCTTCGCGGCAAGGTTTGCTTTTTCAGAAGGAAGACGAACAAGTAATTGGTCACTACTTTCTGTTTGGAAGCGTACAGAGCGAATGTGCTCTTCTCTAAACTCTTGTTTTAGAGAGTCACTTAATTCGGTGCGTTGAGCTTGGTAAACTTGGTTTACATCAACATCAAGTAAAAATTGAACGCCACCTCGTAAGTCTAGACCCAGTTTTATTGGCTCAAAACCCATATTCTGTAGCCATGCAGGTGCCGCAGGGGCAAGAGCTAAGGCTAACGTGGTGCCTTTTTTATCTTCATCAATTACGGAAGCCAACGCCGTTTTTGCTGCGGTTTGTTGATCTTCTTCTTGTAGGATAACGGTTGTTTTATCCCCTTTTTGTTCAATGCGTTTTACGACAATGCCTTGGTCCGTTAAGGTATTTTGTAATTGAAGAATTGACGGGATCTGACCATCTTTATTCGTAATTTGCACTGCTGCATCTTCGCCATACCATGTTGGTATCGCACTCAGAAGTAGAATGAGAATCGTAAATATAAGGACAATGTATTTCCAAGATGAATAATGATTCAATCGTTTTAATGGTTGCTTTCTTTGCATTTTAATTTCACCTCGCACCGATAATAAGGGGCACGAAAAAGTCACAGACGATCACTGGGTTATTAATGATTTATTAATGGATGCAGTGATGCAGATAAATTATGTTGGTAAAGTGAAATTAAGAGTGGGGGTACAAACGCTGGCTGTAGAGGAGGTTACTTTCTTTCCAAGCAGAAACTCGAGACGTTGAAGAGTAGCTGTTAAGCGCCCAATTCACGGTCGGTTTTGGTTTTTCTTGATAGCCGATAGCAAGTTGCTCAGCAGGAAGCAGGGGTATTTCTGAAGCGAGTTCATAATACGGCGTTACTTCTTCTGGTTCATGTCGAGCAAGGTTGGCCATACGAGAAGAATAACCAATGCCTAAGTTTACCCCATGTTCTTGAGATGAACTTTGGGTGTGTTGAGACACGTTATTTTCTGTTGGATGTGTAACCTGACACACTGCAAAATCAGCCGATGTAGATACTGGCGCATCAAACGTTAGGGTTGGCTGAATGGTTGAATGCTGTTCAATAGTGAGTGGTGTTTGTATCGTATTTATAATGTCATGATGTGATGCGGCCTGAGCTAGCGAGGCTACCCCAAAACAACAAATCATCATTACTATACGAAACAATCGTATCACTAGAAGCTCACATTTATGTGTACAGAAGATCGCATCCTATAATGGAGAACGATTTCTGACAAGAAATAACGCAATATTAATGAAAATTGAGTTTTATTTAGAGGGAGTGCTTGGGTGAATCAACTCAAATCGCTCAAGAACGTGATCAATAAAAACGCGTAATCGCTTCGGGATCAGTTTGTTTTGTGGAAACACCAAACTGATCGCGGCTCTAGGTAGTTCCCACTCGGGTAAGATCTGAACTAATTCGCCATTCTTAATGTGTTGGCGACAAATAAACTCAGGAAGTGTAGCGATGCCTAAACCACTCAAACAAGCCGATTTACACGCGGTGATGGTATTCACTTTTAATCGGTAAGGTAAATTGGCTCGTATCGTTTTATCCACTTGATTCAAATAAAGAGAGGGGACTTTAACTGCATTGACGATTTTAATTTGGTGATGAGGTGATTTAAGATCATCGGGTGAATGAATATTTCCATAAGTGGCTAAGTAATCAGGGGTAGCCACAATAATACGTTCAGAGTAATCAATGGTGCGAGCAACGAGTGAAGAGTCGTTAATTTCTCCGATTTGAACGTAAAGATCGATACCGCTGCCAATAATATCGACTTCACGATTGGTCATTTCAACGTTAATCGACACTTCTGGGTAGCGTTTAAGAAAGCTATTAATGTATTCCGACATGACGTGATGCCCAATTTCTACGGGCATCGCAAGATTCAGATGACCGCGAATAAGACTTTGGTTTGCGGTGAGTTCTAACTCGGTTTGCTGCATTATATCCAATACACGGACGCTGGCTTGATAGAAAATCTCACCTTCTTGGGTTAATCCTAATTTTCGAGTTGAACGAGTGATCAACTTCACACCTAAGTGCTCTTCTAACTCAGCAAGCTTTCTACTTACGGTTGATTTTGTCATTCCTAAGTTTGTTGCTGCTTGGGTGAAACTACCAGAATCAATGACTTGGTTTAATATTGTGATGTTATTTAAGTCCATCATTGTTCAAACTCGCTCTATTGGTAAGATTTATGCAACAGTGTTTCCTTTTTTTCCTATCTAATCAATTAATCATTTTCGTTTTATACTGTTTCTCTCTTATTTATTACATCCATGTTTATGGCAAACAGGGGTGGCTTCATTTTCAAGTGGGTACGCACAGTGGTAGAACAACAAAAGAAAAAAAATAAAGCACCTTTGATTGCGACAATCGTTATTATTTTATGTGTTTTTGCGGGGGCTGGCTATTGGTATGGCTATGGTCAGTATTTCCAATCAACAGACAATGCGTACTTGCAAGGTGATATCACGACAATCAGCCCTAAAGTGGGTGGTTATATTGCAAAAACATTTGTTGAAGATAACCAAGTAGTGAAAGCGGGTGATTTATTGGCAACAATAGACAGTCGTGATTTTGTTGCTGAAAAAGAAAAAGCAGAAGCAAATGTATTAGTTAATGCGGCATCGATTAAAAACTTAGTCGCAGAGCGTAAATTACAGGACATTCGTATTCGCCAAGCCGCCAGTGAAATTGAATCGGCTAAAGCGGAATATGAACGTACTCAACAACAAGTAAAACGCACGAAGGCGTTAATCAAAAAGAATTACTCGTCACAAGATGAATTGGACAATAACGTGTCTCATCTTAAAGTGGCGCTAGCGAATGTGGACGCAGCAAAAGCAAATTATCAAGCATCAAAAGAACAAATCAACGTCATCGAGAGTGAAATAGCTCAAGCAGAAGCCGCATTAAATCAAGCTAAAACAGCGTTAAAACAAACGGAACTTAATTTGTCTTATACCAATATTTACGCACCGATTGATGGGGTTGTTGGTAAGCGTAGCTTACGTGTTGGATTGCTTGTTCAAGCGGGTATGCCGTTGCTAAGTTTGGTTCCTACTTCTGATGTATGGATTGAAGCCAACTTTAAAGAAACTCAGTTAGGCGATATTCATAAAGGACAGAAAGTATTTGTGGATCTTGATGCGTACCCGGATCTACACCTAAAAGGCATTGTGGACAGTTTTTCTCCTGCAACGGGCGCAAAGTTCGCGTTATTACCACCAGAAAACGCAACGGGTAACTTCACTAAAATTGTACAACGAGTGCCGGTGAAAATTACTATTTTGAATGCTGATTTATTAGATGGTCAGTTAATTCCTGGGCTTTCTGTTGTTGCTACGGTTGATACTCGAGGTTAATCATGACTCAAGAATTAACAGCCACAAATCAAAATGACGTAGCGGATACACCGATAGAGCCTGAAATCCCAAGACGTCATTGGATCGCTCTGTTCGGTGGCTTGCTTGGTGCGTTTATGGCGATTCTGGATATTCAGATCACCAACTCTTCACTAAAAGACATTCAAGGGGCGTTATCGGCCACCATGGATGAAAGTTCATGGATCTCTACCTCATACCTTGTGGCAGAAATGATCGCCATCCCATTAAGTGGCTGGCTATCGGTCGCGATTGGTAAGCGTCGTTATTTAACGTGGACCACCATTATTTTTGCTGTGGCGTCAGTCTTATGCTCACTCTCTTGGAGCATGGGTTCGATGATCGTCTTTCGTGCGATCCAAGGCTTCAGTGGTGGCGCATTAATTCCTTTGGCGTTTTCTCTTGTTGTTCAATTATTACCATTGAATAAACGAGCGGTTGGTATGGCTCTCTTTGGTGTAACAGCAACGTTTGCACCATCAATCGGACCAACATTAGGTGGCTGGTTAACGGAAAACTTTTCTTGGCATTATATTTTCTATATTAATATTCCCCCTGCGATAGCACTTATTTGTATGGTGAATTATGGTCTTGATGATGAACCACTACGATTAGACAGTTTGCTGAAAGCCGATTGGTTTGGCATCGCGACCATGGCGGTCGGGTTGGGTTGTTTAGAAGTGGTTTTAGAAGAAGGGAATAGAGAAGAGTGGTTTAGCTCTAGTTTCATTATTACGTTGTCGATTATCTCTGCCATTAGCTTAATTTATTTTGTGATTAACGAGTTACAGCATAAAAACCCGTTAGTAAATTTGCGGTTACTTAAACAAAGTCAGTTTGCGATGTCGTGTGTCGCCTATTTAATTTTAGGGATGGCGTTATTGGGGTCTATTTACGTGTTGCCTATGTATATGATCCAAATTCAGGGTTATAACTCGTTAGAAATTGGTGAAGTATTAATGTGGATGGGGTTTCCTCAGTTATTGATTTTCCCATTGGTCCCTAAATTAACTCAGATTATTAAAGCTAAATATCTCGTGTTTTTTGGTTTTGCAATGTTCGGTATTAGCTGCTTTGTAAACACACACATGAGTTATGATTTTGGTGGCGATCAATTGATTTTCTCTATGCTGCTGCGTGCTATAGGTAGCCCATTTATTATGGTGCCGCTGTCTTTAGTTGCGATGGAAGAGATTCAAAAACATCAAGTAGCCGATGCCTCAACGATTACCAATGTACTGCGTAACTTGGGTGGTGCGTTTAGTATTGCGTTTATTGCGACGCTGTTGGATAACAAAACCCGCGAACATTTGGGTCATATCAAAGAAACCTTAACTACGGTAAGTACGGATGGGTGGTATCACTTACAACAGAGTGCGGCGATGTTTGTCTCAAAGGGGAGTGATCCGGCAACGGCGATGCTGCAAGCTAAAGCGTCATTGAGTCTGACAATGCAAAGAGACGCGGCAATTATGGCGTATAACGATGTGTTTTTCATGATGACATGTTTCTTAGGTTTTGCTGCATTTATGATGTTTTTTGTTAAATCGAATTCGAATCCAGGGTCAATCGAGGCTGGAGGGCATTAATTTTTTATGGTTGCTCGCATCTTTAAGTGGTTTGGGTATAATGCGGCAGAATATTGAAATGAGGTTCTCATGCGTTTAGATAAATTTTTGTGCGAAACAACAGGTGCTACCCGTAGCGAAGCTACTCGAATCGTTAAAAGTGGTACTGTCACTGTTAATGGCGTAAAAACAAAAGTGACTTCAGTAAAAGTAACTGACGATTCGACCGTTGAGTGGGATGGTCGTGAGCTTAAATTCCATGGTCCTCGTTATATTATGCTATTTAAGCCAGATGGTTACGTGTGTTCACATGAAGACAGTACGCACCCATCGGCATTAACTCTTTTAGATGAAGTGAATCTAGAGAAGTTACACTTTGCTGGTCGTCTTGATGTTGATACTACAGGGTTGGTACTGATTACTGATGATGGCCAATGGTCACATAAAATCACATCACCAAAGCGTAAGTGTCCTAAAACATACCGAGTATGGCTAGATGAGCCAATTGGTGCTGATTACGCTGAGCAATTAGCGGAAGGCATTCAGCTTAAGAGTGAAACTGGTTTAACAATGCCTGCAACAATGGAAGTGGTTAATGAAGAAGAGCACGAGCTTTTATTAACGATCCAAGAAGGCAAGTATCATCAAGTTAAACGTATGTTTGCTGCGTTGGGTAATAAAGTTGAAGGCTTACACCGTTCTCAAATTGGCGGTTTAGGTTTAGATTATTCATTAGAGCCTGGCGAATATCGTTACTTAACCGCGGAAGAAGTAAAAGCGGTTTTGAGTAAGTAATTCACCCCAGTTATCTGTGGGTACAAAAAGCGGTGTGGCAGAAATGTCATGCCGCTTTTTTTTGTAAATTCTTGCAAAGAGATCGAATATAAAAAGCATGTTGTAATCGGGCGTGATAATATGAAAAATCCTTTCTTGTTCCCTATTTTTTAGTTGGTCTAAACCCTATGTCATCCTCAGCTAGCGATCTTTCTGAAGCCCCTAAGTTAAGTCTTTTATTAGTCATCATTTTGGGTGCTATTTCAGCGCTAACACCACTTGCTATTGATATGTATGTTCCTGCAATGCCGAGCATTGCGGCGGATCTTGGTGTATCTGCGGGTTCAGTTCAGATGACATTAACGGCTTATACGGCCGGCTTTGCGATTGCACAACTGATTCATGGGCCACTGGCTGACAGTTATGGTCGCCGTCCGGTATTAATTATCGGTACGGTGCTCTTTGCCATTTGTGCGGTGATTGGTGCGCAGGTTGATGGTATTGAATCATTAATGTATATCCGTGTTTTACAAGGGATTGCAGGCGCTGCATCAGCGGTGGTTATTCAAGCCATTGTTCGTGACATGTTTAATAAAGAAGATTTTGCCCGCATGATGTCTTTCATCACGTTGGTCATGACAATTGCCCCACTGGTCGCGCCGATGATTGGTGGACACATGGCGGTATGGTTCGGTTGGCGTTCAATTTTTTGGTTACTGGCTATTTTTGCCGTGTTAACTATTTTTGCGATTCTTTGGCGGATCCCTGAAACGTTGGCAGAAGAGAATCGCTCTCCTTTTAGATTAATGACGTCGTTTAGAAATTACCGTTCATTATTTAAAAACCCAGTGTCACTTGGTTTGATTTTCTCTGGTGCTTTTTCTTTTGCTGGGATGTTTTCATTTTTAACGGCAGGCTCATTTGTTTACATCGATATCTATGGTGTGAGCGTGTCTAATTTTGGTTATTTATTTGGTTTAAACGTTGTTTTCTTAATTGTTATGACCGCGATTAACGGTCGTATGGTTAAAAAAATGGGTTCCCATAATATGATTAAGTTTGGCCTTTCTATTCAACTGTTTGCTGGCATTCTGATGATGGTCGGGCAACTATTGAACTGGGGTCTATGGGGAACGGTTATTCCTGTTGTATTATTTGTGGGTTGTATCTCGACGATTGGCAGTAATACGATGGGCTTATTGTTAAGTCACTACCCTAAAATGGCGGGAACCGCATCATCATTAGCGGGCACATTGAGATTTGGTACGGGGTCACTTGTTGGTGCTTGTATTGCAATGTTTCCTGCTGATTCTGCTTGGCCTATGGTGAGTTCCATGGCAGCATGTTCTATCTTATCTTTTGGTTGTTATTTTGTTTTTGGACGTAAAGCGTAAATGAGTAATGAGACAAACACAGTGCACTATTATCAAGAAATTCAAAAAGTAATTAATGAAGCTCTTACTGACTTACAAGAAAGTAAGGACAGTGGACGTTTACCGAAAAATCCGGTAAGTGCGAATCACTTTTTGATCCGATGGGTGACCACTGCGATTAAATCACAGCGTTTTTCTCGTTGTGTCGTCAAAGATTTGCAGACTTGGCAAAAAGAAGGCCGTACGAAAGGGACTGGAACTGAGCTTCCTGTTCGTTTTGAACATTATTCTCGCTTGTACCAAGCATTAGCGCCTATTGACACCGTGACTCCAATTACTAAATCAGTAGTAATGGGGTGGTGTGAATCATTAGAAGAAAAAGAATGGTGTGTAACGACAGATTTTGAAATTTTAGAAAAAGCGTCTTTGTTTTCAGATGGTGATCATTCGTTGATTATCTGTGCGACGCAATTAGCATCGTGTTTTGAAGCGGATGATGCTGAAAATCAACTGCTTGTGAAGCCGTTAACGTGTTATGTTCGTGGTAATCATCATGAGTTTGTTGAATCGGCTTTTGAGCACGGTTTGATAGTACATAAGCGTTCTGACTATAAATCAAAAGTAAAATACCATGGTGAATATTTAATTTATCCAAATAACCATGGTATTCAATTAGGTGAAACGCCATTTTCATTTAATGTGAAAAAATAACAGAATCGGCACTTTCATTGTTCGATAAAAAGCGCAGATATTCTGCGCTTTTTTATTTTGTGGTTGTTTGTTTACTCTTCTTTTTCTGCTTTTTTACAAATGGCTTTTACCATACCTTTAAAAATAAATAAATGAGCTGGGAACATAGCGAACCAGTACATTAATCCCCAAAACCCTTTTGGGTGCCACCATGCACGGACGTCAAGTTGACGATGGTGTTCATCAATGTCTTTTATTGAAAACTCTAGGCGGCCAAGTCCTGGTGCCGTCATACCAAAAAGCAGTGAAAGAAACTTGTTTTCTTCGCAGCGGATGACTTTCCATGAATCAATATAATCACCTAATTGTACGCTCCCTGATTCGGGTCTTCTTCTCACAGGGAAAGAGCCACCAAGTAATGGGTCTAACCATTCTCTGGTTCGCCATAATGCATTAGCAAAGAAATACCCTTCTTTACTGCCAAGACGAGCGATAACACGCCAAAGCTGTTTTGCTGTTGCGGTGGTCGTAAAACTTGCCCCGGCTTGTTTTGGGTAAAAACCATAATCAGACTTCCAGCGTTTTAATGCACTAGGATCAAACCCCCATATTTCGGTTTGAATGGTTTCATCATTTGTCTCTTGAGCCTTGTTTACGGCATCAGATAAAGACAATAAAGGTTGAGGGAAGATTTTCTGTATCGCGGTATTGTCGGCAATGAGATCGTGATCAATACCAGCAAGCAATGCTCTTCCTAAATCCGAAGGCACAGAGGTCACCATACCTAGCCATAGTCCAGCAAAGCCTGGGCTAATAAAGCGAGTCGGAATTATTTTAATTGAACGACGATTGCGTTTAGCTATGAGATGAAATAAATCGTGATAGCTAACGGTTTCAGGTCCACCGGCTTCTAAGGTAATTGAGTGAGTTAATGGAAAATCAATACACTGAATAAGGTAGTAATTGAGATTATCAATCGCGATAGGGTTTGCTTGAGAGTTAATCCAAATAGGGCAAATTAATAGCGGGAAGTGGTTAACAAAATCCGTCATTATTTCGAAGGCGGCAGAACCTGTACCAATAATGATCCCTGAATTTATTTCGATGGTAGGAATGCCTGTTGAACGTAGTAATTCCCCCGTTTTTTTTCGAGCGAGTAAATGCTGAGATTGATAACCTTCTGGCTGTAATGCACTAAGATAAATAATACGAGAGAGTGTTGATTTTTCGGCTGCCGTTTTAAAGTTTTCAGCAAGAGACACTTCGTAATCAATAAAGTCATGGCCGTGTGACATGCCATGAACTAAGAAGTAAGCGATATCACATTGATCGATGAGTGGTTGAATTGCGTTAGTGTCTTCTAGATCAAGATAATGGCAATGCAAATTAGGGTGCTCAGATACTCTGTCAGTCAAGTAATCAATATTACGAGCACAGGCTATGACTGTATGACCTTGCTGCAATAATAATGGGATCAATTGTGATCCTATATAGCCTGAAGCACCGACGATCATGATGGTGTTTTCTTTATTCAAGATTACTCCTTAACCTAATGAATATAAATATTAATTACTTTCTGATTCTAGTACAATTTGTAGGCATATACCTAATGGATCTTATGTAGTGCAAATAGTTAATTTGTTGTTTATCTGAGGTTCTGTATGTCTGTCTTCCTTTCTAATGTTATCGCACATACTCGCGGTGATTTCCTTAAGCGTTTAATTCTTATTGCAATACCTATTGCTCTGCAAAATATTATGTTCTCTAGTCGAGGCTTGGTGGACGTATTGATGCTGGGTCAATTAGGTGAAGCTGAGATTGCTGCCGTTGGCGTAGCCAGCCGTGCTACGTTTGTAACAACGATAATGTTGGTTGGCGTGACCACTGGGGGCGCGTTATTAACGGCTCAGTATTGGGGGGCACAAAATAGAGAAGGCGTTCGACAAAGTACGGCACTGACTTGGATGGTGAGCATGGCAATGGCTACTATTGCCGTCGCTTTGTTTTTATTTATGCCTCATCAAATCATGTCATTAGCGACCGATTCTCAAGAGGTGATTGATTTAGGTGCGGATTACTTATTGATCACGGCACTGACGATGTACGTAGTGTCATGCGGCAGCAGTATGGCGGTAGGCTTACGATCGATCCATCAACCGGGTGTGAGTACTTTTTTTAGTGGTATTGGTATTGTTGCTAATGTCTTTTTTAACTGGGTACTTATTTTTGGTCATTTAGGTGCTCCAGCAATGGGCATTAAAGGTGCGGCTTGGGCAACATTGATCAGTGGTGTTATTGAAATCGTATTTTTGTATGGTTACCTTTACCGTAAATCGCATTTATTAAGTTTTGGTTTTGATGACATTAAAGCGGTGATTAATTGGCCTAAGATAGCTAAGTTTTTATCACTTTCCTTACCGACTACGTTTAATTTTTTAGTTTGGGCTGCGGGTATTTTTACTTACCACGCGATTATGGGGCAATCTGGTGTTCAGGGCTTAGCGGCATTGTCTGTGATTTCTCCAATTGAATCTATTGCGTTGAGTTTTCTTATTGGTGCAGCAGGTGCTGCCTCTGTGCTTATTGGTAATCAACTGGGTGCTAAGAAATATGAAGCCGTGTATTACCAAGGGTGGGGAGTGCTTGCATTAAGTGTGGCCACCAGTGTTGTTATTGCTTTATTTGTGATGCTATTTCAACATCAGATTTTGGATATGTTTCCTGCGTTAAGTGACGAAACAAGAATGATTGCTGAAAAGTTCATGGCGATTTTAGCCGTGATTATAGTGATCCGCAGCGTACCATTAACGGCGATTGTTGGCATTTTACGTGCGGGTGGTGATGTGAAGTTTTGCCTTTACCAAGACATTGTTTCTCAGTGGTTGATAGGGATCCCCGTTGCGACTATTGGTGCATTATTCTTAGGATTAGCCCCTGAATACGTTTATGCGTTATTTGTGGTTGAAGAAATTGTAAAATGGTTTGGATCCATCCATCGAATGAAATCGAAAAAATGGATTAGAAATTTGGTGGATGCGTAATGAAATATAGATTTTTTCTTTATATATGAAGTAGATATACAAAAGGCTTTATGAAAGAAGGGTTTTGCTGTAAATTCTGTTACGGATATCACAAATAATCTTCTGAGAGGGTACATGTTAAAGCTGACAAACCTGAATAAAGGGTATGTGGATGGTGGTGAGTTTCATCCAATTCTTCAAGGAGCAGAGTTAACAATCGAGCAAGGCGCTCAAATTGCTTTAATGGGCGAAAGTGGCTCAGGTAAAAGTACCCTCCTAAATTTGATTGCCGGACTTGATAGCGCTGACAGTGGCGAGATCGATATTGCTGGCTTTTCAATGCACTCTCCAAAACAAAGTTCTAGAACGTCTTATCGACGCAATAATATAGGGCTTATTTTTCAGCAATTTAATCTTCTTCCTACCTTAAGTGTTGCGGATAATATTCGTTTTTGTCGTCAATTAAAAGGGCTGCGTGATGATGATGCTTTGTGGCGTCAAATTATCTCAGCGTTAGATTTAATGCCGCTTTTAGGTCGATACCCTGAAGAAGTCTCTGGTGGACAGCAACAGCGAGCCGCGATCGCTCGTGCATTGTATATGGAACCAAAGTTATTACTTGCCGATGAACCTACGGGCAGTTTAGATGAAAAAAATGCCGAAGCAGTAATGCGATTGCTTACTCGTCTTTCTCGCGATCTTCATTGCACTTTATTATTGGTTACTCACAGTGAAAAAGTAGCGAATCATATGGATGGGCTTATTAAACTGCAAGGAGGAAAATTAGATGTCATTTCCGGTAGTTAGGGCACTTTTAGGGCACTACCGTCGCCACCCATTACAAATATTTTTAGTGTGGCTTGGTTTAACACTTGGCGTATCACTTCTTGTGGGTGTATTAGCCATTAATCACCATGCAAAGATAAGCTATAGCGAAGGCGAGAAACTCTTTTCTAATCCTTTTCCTAATCGTATTCGCTCTATTCAAGAAAACATCACGATTCCTCAAGCGTTCTATATTAATTTACGTCGAGCGGGCTACACCTCCTGTATGCCGGTTCAAACTCAGCATTTAGAAACAACCAATGATATTGATATCTCGTTGGTTGGTATTGATCCTGTCGCGTTAATGCAGATTTCAAAAAATAGCGTAGCAAGCAATGAGAATTTGTTGTCATTAATGCGTCCGCCGTTTCCTGTTCTTATTAGCCAACCTTTAGCGTCTTATTTTCGCTTAAATGATGGCGATTATATTGAACTTGAAAATCAAGCTAATCTTGGTCCTGTCATCGTTGATAAATTTAATCGACTCTCTGGTTCTCGACTTTTTTCTGATATTTCATTAACTCGAATGCTGGGTCATAAGGCAGGTTTTGATGTTTTACTGTGCGGTGAAATGTCCGAAAAAGAAGCCGATAGATTAGAACGAATGCTACCAAGAGGGTTGCAGCTCGATACACATAAAGAATCTGGTTTAACCGCATTAACAAAAGCATTTCATACCAACTTATTTGCGATGGGTATGCTTTCTTTTGTCGTTGGTTTATTTATTTTTTACCAAGCGATGTCGCTTTCTTTTATTCAACGTCAGCCTTTAGTTGGAACATTAAGACAAATTGGCGTATCAACAAAAGAGTTGATATTTGCGATGAGTGCCGAGGTGATGTTGTGGGTACTTATTGGTTGGTTAAGCGGTAATTTCTTTGGGGTATTGCTTGCTAATGAGTTAATGCCTACGGTTTCTAATAGCTTATATTCACTCTACAACGCGGATGTTGATTTGCTAATTACGTGGAGTTGGAGCTGGAGTTATCAAAGTTTATGGATGGCGATTCTGGGCTGTATTTTAGCGTGTGGTTGGCCGTTATATCGCTTGCTTAGTATTGAACCTATTCGATTAACTGCTCGTTTATCATTGGTTCGTTTTGCAGGGAAAGAATTTGAAGTTCAGGCCATTATTGCCTGCGTATTTTGTGTTGCAGCGTATTTAATTCATTTATTGCCTCATAGCCATGAGCATGGATTTATTCTTATTGGTTTCTTAATGGTGGGGGTTGGATTATTTACTCCATTTATTATTTTAAAATTATTTGATTGGCTTTCTTACAAATTACCGTCGCCTAAAGCGCGATGGTTTTTTGCCGATTCGTCAGCAAGTTTAAGTTATCGAGGCGTCGCTGCGATGGCATTTATGTTAGCCCTTGCGTCTAATATTGGTGTTGAAACGATGGTGGGTAGCTTTAGGGCAACGACTAACGATTGGCTTGAACAACGCTTAGCTGCCGATATTTATATACAACCGAGTAAGGCTTCTGCGAGTCGAATTACTTATTGGCTAGAGAAACAACCAGAAGTTGAAGAAGTATGGCGTCAATGGAAAATTGATTATCAAACCGAATATGGCAATTTAGAGATTTTAAGTACAGGTTCATCGCCTGGTGAGAAAAAGGCATTAACCATGAAAGTGGCCATTCCTGAATATTGGGATTCATTACACCACTCTCGCAGTCTGTTGATTAGTGAATCAATGGCTCTGAAATGGGATTTAAAACCGGGAGATTACTTGGATCTACCGGCTCCGGTTGGTGACAATTGGCAAATATCTGGGGTTTATTATGATTATGGAAATCAGTACAACCAGTTAATGCTTACGCACAATGCTTGGCTAAAGGCCTTTGGTGGGCAAGGAACCACCGGTATTGGTGTTGTGCTTACTGATGAAAGCAAACGAACTCAATTGATTGGACGAGTGCTTAAAAAATATAGATTACCAGTCGAACAAGTCGTTGATAATAACAATATTCAAACACAAGCGATGAAGGTGTTTGATCGGACTTTTATTGTAACGGGAACCTTAGGTAATTTAACGTTAGTTATTGCTGTGTTTGGTCTGTTTTTTGCGACTTTAGTCGGGGAAACCTCTCGTCAGCGGCAAACGGCGCTGTTACGTTGCTTGGGCCTTTCAGGCAAAGAACTCATTATGCTCGGTGGATTGCAATTATTGGCTATTGGATTGTTGACGATTTTAATTGCGTTGCCTCTTGGCATTCTCTTATCTCAATTACTTATTGATATCGTAATGAAATATGCATTTGGTTGGACGATGGAAATTAATTATTTCCCTATGGAATATTTAGCTACTTTTGGATGGGCTTTGCTTGCTCTAACGGTTGCAGGTTCGGCAACGGTATGGCGAGTGACTAGACGACAAGCGATTACGTCTTTAAGAGAGTCTTTATAATGGCGATGAATAAAGAGAAAAAAACCAGCCTAAAGGTGTCACTGTTTATTCTTATCGTTGTATTTTCTTTTTCTGCTGCTTATTACATAAATTGGCATGAAGTGGATGAAGGAGGTAAGAATGAAATTAATACGATTTTTGCCGAGTCAAATAATGCGTATTTTAACCCTGTTTTGCCTGGGTATCCTTTAGCTTTCCCAAAAGATTACCGAGAGCACCCTAATTTTCAGCATGAACAATGGATGATGACAGTTAATGGTATTAGCAGCACGGGTGATACCATCGGAATTCAATGGACGATTTTTCGTATATCAAGCGATGATAGAGAGACGAAAGGCTGGTTAGATCCTAAACTGTATATTGCTAAAGTCGTAGTGACGACTGAAGATGGTAAATGGGTAGGAGAGAGAGTCGCAAGAGGTGGAATAGGGCAAGCAGGCATCAGTCAGCGGCCTTATCGAGTGTGGATTGATGATTGGCAGTGGCGAAGCTTAGGTCGAACGCCATTTCCTGCAGTTGTCACTGCAGGCGCTAAAGATTTTTCAATTAAATTATCGATTAATCAGGAAGGACCTGTGATTCCGCTTGGCGAACAAGGGTATTCTAAAAAAGACGATTTAATGCCGATTGCGTCTTATGAATATATGGCCCCATTTCTTGCGGTGCGAGGTAATGTAACGCTTGATAATAAAGTCTATTCATTTGTTGGAAAAGGCATACTTGAGCATGAATGGGGAAGTGGTTTATTGGATGAAAACCAACAAGGTTGGGATTGGTTTATTATTAATTTAAATAAAGACAGCAAGTTACTGGTTATTCAATACCGTCATCAAGACCAAGAACCTTACCGTTATGGTTCGTTATTATACAAAAATGGTAGCCATGTTCCTTTAACGTCTAATGAGATTAACTTCCAAACATTACCAGCAAGACAATTGAAGGATGGACGTAAGTTACCTTTACAATGGATAATTAATATTCCTAAATACGATATAAATTTAACGACTCAAGTAGTCAGGGATGAACAATGGTTAAATACGTTAATACCTTATTGGCAAGGACCGATTACGACATCCGGTTCTCACGAAGTGACCGGATTTATGCAATTAACCGGTTATTAATTGAATAAATAATACGGCTAATACTTTGTATAAGCGTGAATACTTCGGTTTTTCCGATGTTTATGCTCTGAACAAGCGATTATTATTGATATTAAGCAACGGGTAGACTTTCACTATTCGTTTTTCAATAAACTATAATTATAAAAAGGGCATCTCATGAGTGATGTTATTAAGAATTTTTTCAAATTAGAATCTGCCGGTGGGATTCTTTTAGTGATTGCAGCTGCAATTGCGATGATTATTGCAAACTCTTCTTTTGCGCCAATGTACGATACATTTTTACATACTTATCTTGGTGGCATGTCGGTATCACATTGGATCAATGATGGTCTAATGGCCGTTTTCTTCTTATTGATAGGTCTTGAAGTTAAAAGAGAACTTCTTGAAGGCGCTCTTAAATCAAAAGAAACGGCTATCTTCCCTGCAATTGCTGCTGTTGGTGGCATGCTTGCTCCTGCATTGGTTTATGTTGCGTTTAATATGGGTGATCCAGAAGCGTTATCTGGTTGGGCTATTCCTGCTGCCACTGATATTGCTTTTGCTTTAGGTATCATGGCATTACTTGGTAACCGAGTACCTGTAAGCTTAAAAGTCTTTTTACTGGCACTTGCAATCATCGATGACCTCGGTGTTGTTGTAATTATTGCTTTCTTCTATACCAGTGATTTATCAGTCTTAGCACTTGTGATTGGCTTTGTAATGACGGGGATTTTATTCCTACTAAATTCAAAGCATGTATCTAAAATACGTTGGTATTTATTAGTTGGCTTTATTCTGTGGGTTAGTGTTTTACAATCTGGAGTTCATGCGACGTTAGCGGGTGTGGTATTAGGCTTTGCTATTCCTTTAAAAGGTAAAAAAGGCGAGCGTTCACCTCTAAAACACATGGAACATGCACTTCATCCATATGTTGCTTTTGGTATTTTACCGTTGTTTGCATTCGCGAACGCAGGTATTTCATTAGATGGTGTGTCATTAGATAGCTTGACGACAACGCTGCCACTGGGTGTCGCGTTAGGTCTGTTCTTAGGTAAGCCATTAGGTATCTTTAGCTTTAGTTATGTTGCTGTGAAATCAGGTATTGCTAAGTTGCCTGCTGGAGTTAACATGAAGCACATATTCGCGGTTTCAGTTCTTTGTGGTATCGGTTTTACAATGTCGATCTTTATCTCATCACTGGCATTTGGTGGTGCGAACCCTGAATTTGATAAATTAGCTCGATTAGGCATCTTAATGGGATCAACCCTAGCGGCAGTTGTTGGTTATATTTTACTGCACATTAGCCTACCTAAAAAAGCAGCATAAGAAATTTATTTTAAATGAATGCATAAAATACCTCGCTTAGGCGGGGTATTTTTTTAAATGAAAATTCGCTTTTCCTAAATAATAGGCAAAAAAAAGCCCAAACAAATAGATTGGGCAAAGGGAATATAAGGAATTATGAAAAAGCTATGTAGCTGATGATATTAAATCTGGCGGCCTGCTAAATTTCTTAACGTATCATCAACGGGTATATATTCAGACTGGGCATTAACCTGTTAGTTCAATTTAATTTAAATATAATTTTTTTATCGATATTTTTTAGCATATAAAGAAAAACCCGCTACCTACATGCTAAAGAATTAGCGAGATAACGGGTTACTTGAATATATCAAGAAAAAGCAGTGGAATTATGAACATAACATCAGACTTCACTTTTTTTAGATAGTTCATAAAAAGTGAAGATAATTCCATTTTTTTACTTTAAAAGTAATCTCACACATCCAACCACTCACTATTTTGACAAAAATTGTCATAAATGGGATGCGAACTGGATAAGAACCTTTTATCCTAGAAGGTAATTATTAAAAGGAAAGTTGAACATGATCATCAAACCTAGAATTCGTGGATTCATTTGTACAACCACTCACCCTGTTGGTTGTGAGCACAACGTGAAAGAACAAATTGCCCTGACTAAAGCACAAGGCCCAATTGCTAATGCACCAAAACGTGTATTGGTTGTTGGTTCTTCAAGTGGCTATGGTCTTTCTTCTCGCATCACTGCAGCATTTGGTGGCGGTGCGTCAACTATCGGTGTTTTCTTTGAAAAAGCAGCGACAGAGAAAAAAACAGGCACTGCAGGCTGGTATAACTCAGCAGCGTTCGATAAGTTTGCAAAAGAAGAAGGCCTTTATTCTAAAAGTCTGAATGGTGATGCTTTCTCTAATGAAGCAAAACAAAAAACCATCGATCTAATCAAAGAAGACTTAGGTCAGATTGATATGGTGGTTTACTCTCTTGCATCACCTGTACGTAAAATGCCAGAAACAGGTGAGGTGATTCGTTCTTCACTAAAGCCAATTGGTAATACGTATACAGCAACAGCGGTTGATACAAATAAAGATGCAATTATTGAAGCGTCTGTAGAACCAGCAACAGAGCAAGAGATCCAAGACACTATTACCGTAATGGGTGGTGAAGATTGGGAATTATGGATGAGCGCATTATCTGATGCGGGCGTTCTGGCTGATGGTTGTAAGACCGTTGCTTATAGCTACATCGGTACCGAGCTAACATGGCCTATCTACTGGGATGGTGCGTTAGGTAAAGCTAAGATGGATTTAGATCGTGCAGCGACAGCGCTAAACGAGAAACTATCTGCAACTGGCGGTACTGCAAACGTAGCAGTCCTTAAGTCGGTAGTAACTCAAGCAAGTTCTGCGATTCCTGTTATGCCTCTTTATATCGCTATGGTATTTAAGAAGATGCGTGAAGAGGGTGTTCATGAAGGATGCCAAGAGCAAATCCTACGTATGTTCAGCCAACGTTTATACAGAGAAGATGGTTCAGCACCTGAAGTGGATGATCAAAACCGTCTGCGTTTAGATGACTGGGAACTTCGTGAAGATATCCAGAAGCATTGCCGTGAGTTATGGCCTCAAGTGACAACTGAGAACCTAAAGGACTTAACCGATTATGTTGAGTACAAAGAAGAGTTCTTAAAACTGTTTGGTTTTGGCGTTGATGGTGTTGATTACGACGCTGACGTAAACCCTCTTGTTGAGTTTGATGTTGCTGATATCTAATACTAACGCCAATAAGCATTTTATCATTCTTGCTTGTTACCATTAGTAAATAGAAGACAAAATAAAACCCCAGAGTGAATTATCATTCTGGGGTTTTTTATTACTTCTCATCTAAAGCAGAAGCAAATGAAAGATAAGCTAATTTAGGCTAACAAAATCATAATAGTACCAGCAACGGTCATTAAGATATTGGCAATGGCATAAGTACCAGCATAACCAAGTGCAGGAATCGTACTGCGGGCATGTTCATTCACTACATCCATCGCAGGACCACAAGTTCGAGCGCCAATAATCGCTCCGATTAATAGTGCACGGTTCATTTTTAAAATATAAGCACCAACAAGATAAGCAAGGATCACCGGAATCACACTCACAATAAGTGCAGCCGCTAATACCTTAAGACCATCTTCCGAGAAATATTCAATAATGTTGCCACCGGCACTCAGTCCAATCCCTACCATAAAGACTAAAAGCCCTAGGTTTTTGGTCATATTAAGTGCGCCTTGAGGCACGTAACCAAAGGTTGGGTGGTTGGCTCTTAAAAAGCCTAGGGTGATGCCTGAGATCAATAAGCCGACTGCATTGCCTAGTCCAAAGGTTACTTGGCCAAAGCTCATCGTGATCATGCCAAACATAATGCCAAGAATAAAGAAGCTACAGAAAGCTAATAAATCGGATACCTGACTGTGGATTGAGATGAAACCAATTTTATCCGCAATATGGTGAACCTTGCTTTTCTCGCCACTGACTTGAAGGATGTCTCCTTTCGCTAAGACAATATCGTGTTCAATTGGCATTTCAATTTGAGCTCGTACTACACGGTTCAAGAAGCAGCCATATTCAGATAAGTTTAATTCGGATAAACGCTTACCTGCGATGTTGTCATTTTTTACAACAATCTCTTCCTCGGCAATACGTAAATCAAGCAAGTTACGGTCAAATACTTCTTTACCGTTTCTAAAGCTTGAATCCAGACGAGCATGGCTATCAGGGTAACCCACAAGCGCAATTTCATCTCCTTGTTGTAGGATATAATCACCATCTGGATTCGCCAGAATACCGTTACGACGAATACGCTCGATATGACAACCAGTTTGACGGTGGATGCCAAGTTCACGTAAGTTTTTTCCATCAGTCCAGTCAATAAGCTCTTGGCCTACACGATATGCTCGAATGATTGGTAAATAGACTTTTCTTTGTCCTGCGCTACCTATCCCACGTTCTTGAGCTATTTGCATCGCACTGTCTTGTAGGTTTTGCTTCTGCAATTGTGGTAGTAATCGAGCCAATAAAATTAAGCTGGTTAAGCCAATCAAATACGAGAAGGCATAACCGACACTGAGATTATCCATTACTTTACTGAAATCAACACCTTCAGGGAGTACGGCTAAACCAGAATTTAAGGCATCTTTTGCACCAACCAATACCGGCGTTGCTGTTAATGCTCCAGCCATCATTCCTGTCGATAGGCCATAATCGAGATTAAAGTAATAACCAGTCAAGAAACTAAGGGAAATTGCTGAAATTAACACGACTAATACAAGTAATAAGTAGTGCTTACCATCACGAAGGAAGATACCGAAGAAGTTTGGACCAGCCTCAATACCAACACAAAAAATAAATAGCATAAAGCCAATATTGAGTGAATCTGCGGTGAAGGTATATCCGAGACTACCCATAAAGAGGGCAGTGATAAGAACACCGATAGAACTGCCTAACTGGAAGCTACCGATTTTAACTTTAGCTATAAATAAGCCTAGAGCGAGAACAACGAATAAAAGTAAGATATCGTTTTGCGATAACAAGGTCGCAACATCAATGTTCACTGTATTTTGCCTGAAATATGGAAGGGGAAAGTGTGATGCAAGTCTAACTTAAAAATGGCGAATGTATAACCATATTTATAAATAAAATGAAAAAAAATCACTGCTAAAGAGCAGTGATTTTAAATACATCGGCACAGGCTATAGATTAATCAAAAAGACCTAAGTTTTCTTTAGCATACGCTTCAAATTCTGTGCAACCGCCAATGTGATCTTGGTCGATAAAAATTTGTGGAACAGTATCAACTGGCTTACCCACTGTTTTTTCTAGGTCTGCTTTTGAAATACCTTCTGCGTGAATATCAACGTAGCGGTAGTTAAAGTCTTCGCGTTTTGCTTTTAGTGTTTCTGCATGTTCTTTAGCGCGAACACAGAATGGACAACCAGGGCGACCAAAAATAACAACAAACATAGCTTTCTCCAAAATAATAATAAGATGCGTAATACTTGCACTCAATATCTATACTATGCCTGTTGATATGAACAAAGTAAAGATGGTTTTACCTCTTTGGTTAATAGGTAAAACCTATTGAGTTGTTTGGTTCGTTAAAGTAGGGTTTAAGCAGAGGGGAAGTAGTAGGATATTGATTTTATAGAAATAATAAAGCTAATGTATCATTACATTAGCTTTGTTTTATTGAGATGAAGTAAATTCAAAAAGACTTAATAGTGGTTTTCTTTTTCAAAGCGTGAGTCTTTAAGTGCTTCTTTAACGCGTTTTAAATTATCTCTAAATCCTGCACCGCGGCGGAGTGTAAAGCCAGTAGCTAGAACATCAATGACCGTCATTTGCACTACACGGCTGGCCATTGGCATATAAACGTCAGTGTCTTCAGGAACGTCTAAACAAATCGCTAGAGAAGACATTTTTTCTAATGGCGATTCTTTCGCAGTAATGGCGATAACGGTTGCACCATTTGATCTTGCCAGCTCTGCGATTTCTACCAAGCTCTTTGTACGACCAGTATGAGAAATAAGAACAACGACATCATTTTCTGTACTATTAATACAGCTCATGCGTTGCATTACAATGTCATCAAAGCAAGTGATTGGAATGTTAAAACGGAAGAATTTATTCATGGCATCATGAGCAACGGATGCTGAAGCGCCTAAGCCAAAGAATGAAATTTTCTTTGCTTGAGTTAACAAATCTACAGCACGGTTAATTTGCATTGGATCAAGACTGTTTTTAGCAACATCAAGGCATGCCATTGTCGATTCAAAAATCTTATGAGTATACGCATCTGGTCCATCATGCTCTTCAACATTGCGATTCACATAAGGTGTGCCGTTTGCCAAACTTTGAGCAAGGTGAAGTTTAAAATCAGGAAACCCTTTAGTATCAAGACGGCGACAAAAACGGTTAACCGTAGGCTCACTAACATCGGCCATTTTAGCTAAGGTTGCGATACTTGAATGAATTGCAGTTTGTGGTGATGCCATTATAACTTCAGCAACTTTACGTTCTGATTTACTAAAGTTATCTAGATTATTTTGTATTTTTTCAATGGTATTCATATGTATTCTTCTACGTTCAGTGCGTAATAGGGTATAACCTTAACAAGAATAGACTCAAGCGATATGCTCTGGTTAAGATTATAAAATATAAGTATTATTTTTATAGCCTAAGTATATACGTTTGTAGAGAGAGCCTCTAATTATTGGTCAGCTAGTTTGTTTTTTTATAACAATAGTTTGACAGATCTCTAAAAAAACTTTCATTTTGGGAAGTGATTTTGTTTAAAAGTGGAGAAAGGGCAGGAATTAAGTTTGATTATGTGGTTTATTTTCAGAGTTTAAGGAAATGAATTACAGGTTACATAAGTTGTTTTACAAAATTAAAACAACTTATATAACCCAATAATGTCTTTATTTTAAAATAGAATCAGCCAATTTCGTCAATTGTGGGAGTGATATTTCGCTTTTTTGTGCGATTTCTCTCTGCTCAATTAATACAGAGTGAAGGATCTCTTTGGTGGTTAACGGATTGGCTAAAACGACTCGAAATACGATGGTCGGCATATTTTGATACGCTTCAGGTGTTAGTCGAGTTCGAGATACAAATGATTTTCCGGTTTCTCGTTGAGTTTTTTGAATAAACTTAGTCAGTTCATCTAGGTGCTCATAAATCTCAATAGTTTGCTCAGAATTTGCCTTTGTAAGTGCTCGCGTTACATTCTTTGGAATATATCGATAGGTTAATAAACAAAGCTCAGGCTGAGTAATAACTTCAAAATCGTCTTGTTGATCAATAATTTCAGCAAAATATTTTGCTTTCTCAATGCTTTGATTGATCAATAATTCATAGCCAGGTCGACTGATTACATTAAAACAAGAATAAAGCAGCATTGCCATACCACTTCGAGAGCCTTCTAATGTGTGTCTGCCTAAATCTTTTGAGCCTTTTCGTAAAATATACTCGGCATGATGTTGAATAGAAGACATCAATTCTGGGTCTTTAAATATGACCATGCCTGCACCCATAGGAACATAAAGTTGCTTATGTGCGTCAATGGTGACTGAATCCGCTAAATCGATGCCATCAAGTAAATAACGGTATTGGTTCGACATTAAGGTCGCTCCGCCCCAAGCGGCATCAACGTGGAAATGGCAATTTACTTGTTTTGCTACTTCAGCTAAAGCTCGTAATGGATCGATAGTGCCAGTTTCTGTTGTACCTGCAACGCCTATGATGGCTAATGGCTTAATGTTTTTCTCTTTGGCTTGATCCATCTTTAGCTTAAGATCATGCAGACAAATGCGATTATTGTTATCAGTCTTGACTGGAATAACGCTATCCTGACCGATACCAAGTACATCAGCGGCTTTTTTTACAGAGTAATGACCACGTTCTGAAACAAAAATAGCTAAACCACTGTATTTGTAATGCGTTAAAGCCGCAAACAACCCTTCTTGAGCAATTCCTTTAAAATGGCCTTCTGGTTGTAATAAGCGATTTCGTGCTACCCATAACGCCGTAATGTTTGCAATTGTCCCGCCAGAACAAAAAGCGCCTAATGAGTGGTCAGCACTGTGCATCCAACGTTCATAAAATGCGCTTTCTTGACCGTAGATCAATCGATGTAACATACCTAAAACTTGACGTTCTAATGGAGTGAAGGCTTTAGAGGTTTCAATTTTCACCAAGTTTTGGTTTAACGCAATCATGATCTTTGACAGTGGCATTAAGAAATAAGGCAATGCGGATGTCATGTGACCAATGAAGCTTGGCGCTGAAGTATGAACGGACTGTGAAACAACGGTCTCTAATAAATGCTCGGTATGCTCAGAAACATACGTTGGATATTCTGGCATTGACGAGTCAGTAAAGTCTTTTTCAATTTCCGTTAATGGCTTTTCTTCGGCAACAATATGCTCTCTTAAAAACTGATTTAGATTTTGAGAGAGTTCTTGTTCTATTTTACCAAGTGTCGAATCGGGCGCTTCCGGAACAGTAAAAATTCGCAGCATACTTTCTAGGTTGGCATCTGCCGTTTTGTTGTCTGTTACCATGGTATCTGTTCTATTCTGTTGGTGATTGAAAGGCAAAGAAAATACACTCTTTGCTAGAGACTAAAAGGCACAATTTAGAACAAAATGACAAAAATGTCTTGTTTAAATTGTGCCAGTTTCTAGATTGTTGTGCGAAAAATGAGTTCATTAACAATAGTTGCTGATAAATTGAACAACTTTATTTGCACGTAATCGCACCGATATTAGTGATCTTTTGATTGTATTCATTAAGCGGTGTTTGAATCGCTTTTGGATGACTTAAAATATCCGCAAATGCAGAACGTAATTCATAATTTTGTTTATGAGGCTGAGCTTGGCGATCATCGAAGGTTACTTTCGCTATTTTTCCTAATGCATCATCACTACTTGCAAGCACTTTCACGTCATTTTGATTAAGTTGCAGCCATGATTCTATCGACTGATTTGTTTTCACTTTTGAAGGATCATTTTTCAAGTAATAATCAACCGCAGCTCTATTTAATTCAAAGTGATGCTGACGCCCTTCTAAAAACCAATTACCAACGCTTTCTAAATTAGGATCTTTTTTTACTGTGATCGTAATCAGTTCTTTGTACCAAGATAATGAAGCATCAACATACTGGCTGTATTTATCACTTAAACATTGCGTATCAGCTGCTTGTACAGAGGTGGCTAGTAACGTTAACGGTAAAATCAGGGCTGCGATTTTCATTATAAATCCTTCAAAATGAATCGTTATTGGTTAGTTATTCTTTGCCGATTGTAGGCATCACGTAATGAATTGCAATGTAAACGACTCACAGTGTGATGTTTCCCACTGAACTCTTATAAAGAAACAAAAAATAGCATTAGAAAAGGAACGGATAAGCTAAGAATAAAGCCACTAACAATGGCAATTGGTACGCACCGAATACCACCGCAATTTTGTATTACGGGTAGAGTAAAGTCCATTGCGGTTGCCCCTGCATAGCCGATAGAGGTAACGGGGTAACGATGAATCAATATAGGTATCATGATTAAAGCGACGAGTTCGCGCATCAATTCATTAAGAAAAGAAGCACCACCATAAACAGGACCAAGTGCATCCCCCATTAGGATACCAGCAAGAGAATACCAACCAAATCCTGATGCCATTGCTAACCCATGCTGAAGTGGAATATCTAGAAACAAGGCCGCAATAATTCCGCCAACTAATGAGGTTGCCATAATGACGGCCGCAATAATCATTCCGTGTTTATTTAATAAGATTTGGCGTAGAGATAAACCACTATTACGCAGTTGGATACCAATCAGAAAAAGTAAGAGCAACAAAATGAGTTCACTGGCATTTTCAACCCAAGATAAGTCGATACCACTAAGTAGGCCTACGATAAGTCCGCCAGCGACAGCAAGCAGTAACTTAGCCGACTCTAAAATCATTTTGAAAAGAGGAAGTGAGTTTTTATTGCCTTCGGAATTTAGTGGGAAAAGCTTATCCATTACCGGTAATATTGCCAAATTGCATGCACTGATAGCAATGAAGAAGGTGGTGGCGATAATCATAATTTGATTAAGGTTCTGAGCGAGATTATCCAACGCGGCTAAGCTTAGCCCCATTAAAGCAAGAATAATGGTAACTAAGTGACTTGTTGCCGTATTTATATGCTCAAGTGGCTTTTTTTTATGAAGAGGGATTAAATACCCAAATAATAGTGGCAAAAATACAAATAACATTCCAGAAAGCATAATAAATTTTACTCAGTCCATGAAGAGGCCTTGAGAATATCAAGGCTTAAATAGTTGAGCAATCAAATGTTATCGATTGTGTAAATTTATTACAAGCCACTGCTTCTTAATGTCTCTTTGATTCTGTCTTTGAACTGCATATTTGTAAGATTACTTAACGTATAAAGGGCTTCTGCACCTTCAAGTGTAATTTCCACATCGTGTTCATCAATCGCGTCATCGTTATTTCTAAACAATAATAGATGGTTTGCAATACGGGCAATGTCCAAATAATTGATGGAGTAATCTGTTTTAGTTCCTTTCTTTATATTCGTTGCTACCGATAAAAAATCCACATCAAATTGCCAGTGATTTAAAATATGGTAGCTAGTGTCATTACATTCTTTGTCAAAAATGTACATGGCAATATCGAGATCAAGGTAATTCCCTTTTTCAAGATAATCGTAATATTCGTTTACTAAACAAAAAAGGCCTATATCGGCAAGTAATCCCGTCAGTAATGCTTTTTCTGGTTCTAAATAAGAAAAATTGCCATCTTGGCTTTCATTAATGATTTCTTGGCAGACCATCGTCATTACTGCCGCAAATTCACGAGATTGGGCCGCACTTTTTCTTAATAGTGAATTACATTCTTTGCTTAAATCGGTGGAGTGTTTGAGTTGTTCTATCGCTTGAGCGGTAACAATATCACGTACTCGGAAAATGCCTAAACGAGACACGGCGGTTAGTACATCGGTGCAAGTGATATTTCGTCGATTAAAAACAACAGAATTGGCCATTCTAATGACAATAGCGGTAAGGCTTGGGTCTTCTAATAGTGTGTCAGAGACTTCTTTTATTACGGTACCTTCTAGCGTACATAGCTTTTGTATTTTTAGTACGACATCAGGGATAGGAGGAAGTTGGATGTTCCCCGAAGCTATAGTATCAGCAGCTAACTGACTAAACTCAGTTCTTAGAGAGGCCAGCGCCTTTTCTTTATTGTGAGAAAGCCAGAAAAACGATAGATGGTTCATTCTTAATTCATATAATTAAATAATAGATAAATCATACAGTATTTTGATGTTATCTAAAGATGAAGGAGGAGAAAGTGAGATCGTTTCCTAACAAATGACAGAATAAAAGAGCATTTACTCACATTTAGGCTATAAAAGTTATTATGAGATCAGAAATAAGACACGGTTTATTGACGCTAGTTATGTAACTTGTGATATTCATCAACGTAATAACTTATAAAATTATGAGAGTATACTGTGACATTAATCTGAAAAATAACTTGTTTCGTTTCATAAACTAACAGAAAGTCTTGTGATCACTATTAGAAAACACGTTATAAATTCAGAACTTATTATAAATATTATAGAACAACAATGATTGTACGTTTATTATGCACTTGCTTGGTGTCAACTTTTTGACTGGACGGGGTTAGTAATTCAAGATCAAGGAGATCTGAAATGAATCATTTGGAAGAGCGCTTTTTTAACTTTGTAAAAAAACTGGGTAAATTCAATAAACGTTCTATGTTTGGCGGCGTAGGCTTGTTTACAGAAGATGCAATGTTTTCACTTGTTACTGATGGGCATTTATATGTTCGCGGTGGTGGGAATGTTGATGCCCGGTTTACAGCTTTAGGCTGTGAGCGCTTTAAACATGTGAAGAAAACGACCATCGCAACGGTTAACTATTTTGAAGTTAGTGAATTGTTTGAAAACCAACCGGCATTACTTCTTTCTATTATTGAAGAGACAATGGAAACTTCTCGTATAGAGAGAGAGTTTAAAAAATCAAAAGAAAGTCGTCGATTACGTGACTTACCAAATATGCAATTAACACTAGAAAGAATGGTTAAAAAATCAGGAGTGCCTGATGTTGATTCTTTTCTAGAAATTGGCGCTGTAGATGTCTTTAAGAAAGTAAATACGACGTATGGCGGTGATGTTGATGTAAAGCTGCTTTGGAAGTTTGCTGGTGCAGAGAAAGGTGTTCATTGGACATTATTGCAAGAGCCAATGAAAAAATCGTTGTTACAACAGGTTTAATAAAAACAACATAAAAAAAACCTCGCTATTCTTTATTTTTAAATAGAAAGAATAACGAGGTTTTTTTATGCTTGAATAAATGAGCTAGGCCAGTTTATTCAAGAGACTAAAATTTAGTATTTAAAGCGTGCTGTAAGCATCAATTGATCGCCATATAAGCCATTGAATCGACCTTCTGCACCAATAGAGAATAGCTCGGTAGAGTGGAAACGACCGTAAACTGAGAATAAAGTGTCATCTTTATCATCAATTGACAGGTAACCTACTTTTCCGCCGACTTCTAGCTGTGGACCTAACCATTGACGAACGCCAAGGTTTAGTTCCATGCCTGTATCGTTTTTGTAGTTGTGATTATCATCAACAACACGTAAAAGCATTTCACCTGTAATGTCAGCCCAGTTATTTACTGGAGCATGAAAGCCAAGGCCTGCCGCTAAGTCGTAATCGCCATCTAATTCAGAATCGATAGTTGCAATTGCGTGAGCATTTGGGTGAATTGATTTACTAAAGCCTGCACCAAATGTTGATGGGCTAAAACCAATGCGAGCTTCAACATAGTCATAACTGAAGTTGCTCATAATGGCATTGTTTGGGTCATTATCTGCAGCCATAGATGTTGCAGAAACAAACATAAGGCTTGATGCTAAAAGTGTCTTACGAATCATGATATTTGAAACCTATCAAATTGAGTGCTATTAACAAAAATATGGTTTAAATACTAACAGAAATAGGTATTTTTGCCAGATAGAATGTATAAAATTGGAATAACAGCACAGCGCCAAAAAATTTACGTATATTTATAGGGATAAATACAAGCAAAATTTGAGCCAAGGCGTTTAAATTAATTGGTTAATTATGATTAGTTGGGAATAATAATTTTTAATGCGGTAAGAAATTGGATTAAATATGACTGTATTGCGTTCGATGAGTTAGGTAAACTGGTTGAAATCGTTAAAAAATGGATAATTAAATGAATGAACTAAGAAAGTATGCTGCCATTGGTGGTGCTATTGCGATTGTTGCTTGTTGGCCGTTTGCGACAGGAAAAATTGGTGAAGCTATATTTAAAGATGGCATTGCCTCTTATGACAATTCTGTTATTAAAATAGAAAATATTTCTTATGACCGTGGTTATTTAAGTTCACAAGCTCAAAGCCGAGTGTATGTGACCGATAAAGGCTTAATTGCTGAATTAGAACACGCGGGTTATCCAAGTGAAATTATTGTTAATCATGAAATAGACCACGGGTTATTCTCTATTTCATCAACATCAACGGTGACTGGAGAAGCGGCGTCTTCTGAATTTATAAAAGGTTTGACGCTGACAACAAACAGCCAGTTGACTGGGAAGACAGATCTAGAATTGACAAGTCAAGATACTAATTTTGTTAATGCGGATTTAAAAGCTCAAGGCGTTGAGAAACTGTATTTAGCGGCAAGTAAAATTTCAGCGACTATTCATCCTGAAGGTGAATTTTCACTGCAATATAGTCTACCTAAAACTGAATTACGTTTAGAAAATCAATCAGATATGCTGATTGATAATGTTTCTGGTAAAAGTGAAGGTAAATATCTAGATGATATTTTTATTGGTGATGCTAATGTGGCTATCGATAAAATGACGATCAATGATATTGAAAGTAATATTCATAATGTCGTGAATAATGTGACTTATAGTAGTTCAAATGAATTAGCTGAAGTAAAAGATCTTCCTGCTGATAATTCATTAAGTTCTACCAATATTCTAAAATTAGGTGAAGTAACGACTGATGCTGGAACGCTAAAAAATGGCGTATTTAATATCAGTTTTGATGACTTGAATTACGACGCACTGATTAAATTAGTTCCATTATTACAAGATCAAGAACTTACACCTGAAAAAATTCAACAATTGATGCTTTCGTTTGATTTACTTGCTGCTAAAGGCTTCAGCATCAATATTAATGAATTTAGTGCTGATGTGTTAGGCAGTAAGGTCGAAAGTAAGGTATTACTAAATTTACCTGCTGGTACAGCAAGAGCATCGCAAAATGCGGATCAACTGGTTCAAACACTAAAAGGCAATGCAGAGTTAGTTATCGCTAAGAAATTGGTTGATGATACACCTGAACTGCGTATGCAAATGGATGAATTGTTGATTAACGAATTTGCAGTTGAAGAGGGTGATAATTACCGTCTGGCGGCAACCATTGCAGATGGTCAAATTGAGCTATTAAATGGTCAAAAAATGCCATTGTTTATGCTTCTTGGTTTGTTAAGTTATTTACGTTAATCGTCATTAATTGAAAGACACAATAGCTCACTTCGGTGGGCTATTTTTTTATCTCTATTTAATTATGGCGGTTATTTAGTGAATTAGATCACTTTCTGATTTATTTGTAAGAGAAAAGGTGGTATTAATTTCTATAGAGTGATTTAACAAATCTTATTTAATATTAAATAGCAGGAGCCTTTGAGAAACATGGAAAAAGTATTTAACTTTTGTGCTGGTCCAGCAATGCTGCCAGTAGACGTTCTAGCCCAAGCTCAAAAGGAATTGGTGAATTGGAACGGTTTAGGCATTTCTGTTATGGAGATCAGCCACCGTAGCAAAGAGTTCATTAAAGTTGCGCAAGAGTCTGAGCAAGACTTACGTGATTTGTTGGCTATTCCTGATAATTATAAAGTCCTTTTTTGCCAAGGTGGTGCGCGTGCTCAATTTGCAGCAGTACCACTTAATCTATTAGGTGACAAAACAAAAGCGGATTATGTCGATGCTGGCTATTGGGCACAAAGTGCTGTCATGGAAGCCAATAAGTATTGTGAGCCTAATGTGATTGAGGCAATTACCGATTGTGATGGTAAACGCGCTGTCATCCCTGCATCGCAGTGGCTGTTAAGTGATGATGCTGCTTATGTTCATTTTTGCCCAAATGAAACCATTGATGGCATTGAGATTAATGATTTACCAATAACAGATAAGCCAATTGTTGCTGATATGTCTTCGACTATTTTATCTCGTCAAATTGATATTTCTAAATACGGTGTTATTTATGCGGGAGCTCAAAAAAATATTGGTCCTGCCGGATTAACGATTGTGATTGTTCGCGATGATCTTTTAGATTTAGCGGCGCAATCATTACCAAGCGTATTAAATTATGGTGTTTTAGCAACCCAAGAATCAATGTTTAATACGCCACCAACATACGCTTGGTATTTAGCTGGTTTAGTTTTTAAATGGTTAAAAGCGAATGGCGGCATTGAAGCGATGGAAGCGCACAATCGTAAGAAAGCCGCTGCATTGTATGAGTATATCGACGAATCTGATTTTTATCGCAATGACGTACATACAAATAATCGTTCGTTAATGAATGTGCCCTTTCAATTAGCAAACTCAGACTTGGATGCTCAGTTTTTGACATTAGCAGATGACGCTGGGTTAAAAGCATTAAAAGGCCATCGAGTCGTCGGTGGTATGCGCGCTTCTATTTATAATGCAATGCCATTAGAAGGTGTTCAGGCACTTGTTGATTTTATGAAAGCATTTGAAGCAAAATACGCGTAATTACTGATAAATAAAAAAGCCGATACTGTATTTATAGTATCGGCTTTTTTATTGGTGTTTTTAATTGTCTATTCTGAAGAACTGACGATTAAAAACGTTGCCATAATTGATGATAAGCACCCTTAAGTGAAAGTAAACTTTCATGAGTCCCTTGTTCTATCACTTCGCCATGGTCCATTAAACAAATTTGATCCATGTTTTCTAAGTTCACTAGACGGTGAGTAATGAAGACAACGGTTTTTTGTTTTATGTGGTCATTTAACACGGTCATGATTTGTTGTTCTGTTTTTTGGTCAAGGCCTTCTGTTGGTTCATCAAGCAGCACAATAGGGGCATCATGCAATAGCGCGCGTGCAATACCAATACGACGGCGTTCACCCCCTGACAATTGACGGCCTCCGTCACCTAACCAAGCACTCAGTCCTTCATTTGATACTAAATCGCCTAAACCAACTTTATTGAGTACCTGAGTTAATTCATCGTCAGTGGCAGTATCATTTGCAAGCAATAGATTGTCACGTAATGAACCATTTAGAATATCAACTCGCTGACTAACCACGGACATGGCGTTACGTAAACTTGATTCCTTCCATTTCGGCAATTGAACACCATCAATAGAGATTACTCCTGATTTAGGATCCCATTGACGGGTTAGCAGTTGTAATAATGTCGATTTACCTGAGCCTGTCTGCCCTACGATTGCCATTTTTTGCCCGGCAAGTAAATCTAATGAAATATGTTTAATTGCATCCGTTTCTGCATCCATATATTGATAGCTAACATCTGAAATCGTTAGATTTCCTTTTACTGCTTGGCTAACGCCATTTTCATCAAAAATAGTATCAGGTGTGGCTGTGATGATTTCATTTAATCGACGAGCAGAACTTAACGTTTGGCCTAAATATTGAAAGGCTCCGGCAATAGGCATTAATAATTCAAAGCTGGCCATCGTAGCAAAAGCGACCATTGCCACCATTGGGTCAGGGGTCATTCCCGCAATGCCATCCGCCGATATCCAAAGCATTAACAGTAGCGTCCAACCATTAGCAAGTAATAGTAATCCATTCGCTAAGCCAGTAAGCGTTGCCATGTGGCGTTGATTTGATAATAGAGCGACTTGAGCATCGAGAATACGTTGTTGATATTGCTCTTCAGCACCAAAAATACGTAATTCTGCATTACCTTGTAGCCAGTCTAATGTTTTAATTCTTAATGTGGCTTTGTTATGAGTTAGCTCGGCACCGTTCTTTTTTCCGAGCTTATAAAATAACGTAGGCCAAATTAATAATAATGAAAATAAGATAGCTCCAAGCGTTAATCCAATAGTGACATCAAACCAAGCAAGAAAAGCCGTTAATCCAATAATGCCTAATGTGCCAACAATAATAGGACTGATTAGGCGTAGATAAACATGATCCATTGCATCAACATCAGCCACAAGACGATTCAATAAATCGGCGTCACGTAGCTTAGAGAATCGACCGGGGATCAATGGGATTAACTTTTTAAAGAAGAAAATACGAAGTTCAGTCAATAATTTGAAGGTTGCATTATGGCTAACGACGCGTTCTCCCCAACGACCAGCGGTTCTACCAATAGAGAAACCACGTACTGCTCCAGAAGGAAGCATATAGTTAAACGTTTCACGCGCAATGGTTAATCCGGCAACCGCTGATGCGGAAATAAACCAACCAGATACGGTTAACAAGCCAATGGAAGCAAATAACGTAGCAAAGCTGAGTAGCATGCCTAACGTTAGTCCAAACCAATGTTTTTTATATAGTTTTATGTAAGGGAGTAAATCACGCATCAAGATCACCTTGCTTCGGTTGTTTAGCTGCAAGCATGGTTGCAAATAAACCAGAGTCTTTAATTTCATCAAATGAACCTGATTGAACAACTTGGCCTTTATCCATGACTAAAATCGTGTCCATTGCATAAAGTTGATCTAAGCGATGGGTGATCATTAAAGTCGTTAAGCCTTGAGTTGCTAAACTTAAGCTTTGCATTACAAGTTGTTCACTCTTTGCATCAAGACTGGCTGTTGGTTCATCTAAGATCCACAGGCGTCCTTGTTGTAACAAAGCTCGAGCTAATGCTAAACGCTGAGCTTGACCAACAGATAAGCCACCAGATCGATCAGATATTTGGTGTTGATAACCTAATTCATCAATAAACTCATTAGCAAAAGCCTGCTTACTTACCGAGTCTAATTGTTCTTTAGATATGCTTTGCTTACCAAGCGTAATATTCTCTTCAATGGTTCCATGTACTAATGTTGGATTCTGTCCAACCCAGTTTATTTCTTGGTACCATTCTTTTTTGTTTAACTTAGATAGCTCAATACCATTTATCTTGATACTGCCTTGGTAAGGTAAAAATCCAAGAAGTGCATTGATTAAACTTGTTTTCCCTGCGCCACTTGGACCAACCAATGCGGTTTGAGAGCTTTCGTGTAAATGAAAACTGATAGGTCCGAGTAATGTTTTTCCGTCATGGCTGTTGACGATTAAGTCCGTGACTTCAATATCAAGGGTGGTCGATTGAGATACTTTCTTATCACCATTAGTTTGAGTATTAGTATCAATCGCTAAAAACTCGACAATCGACTCGGCAGCGCCTACGGCTTGAGCTTTTGCGTGATAAAACGTTCCTAAATCGCGTAATGGCTGATAAAACTCAGGCGCTAAAATAAGAATAAATAAACCCGTGAATAAGGTCACTGTTATTCCGTAATTACCAAAGTTAAGCTCACCGATATAAGTGAAACCGAAATAAACGGCAACAAGGGCAATTGAGATAGAGGTGAAGAATTCAAGCACAGCAGAAGATAAAAAGGCGAGTCGTAACACCTCCATTGTACGCTTGCGGAATATTTCAGAAGCATTATGAAGATGTTTTGTTTCTTGCGCTGTTTTGTCAAATAGGCGAATAGTGGTCATTGATTGCAGACGATCATAAAAATGACCAGATAATCGTTGTAATGCTTTAAAGTTTCGGCGGTTAGCGTCAGCCGCTCCCATTCCTACTAATGCCATAAAGAGGGGCACTAGTGGTGCGGTTAATAAGAAGATTAATCCGGCAACCCAGTTTTGAGGAAACACAACGATTAAAATAACAAAAGGGATCATGACCGAAAGCGACATTTGCGGTAGATAACGAGAGAAGAAATCTTGCATGTCTTCTACTTGCTCTAATAGCAACGTAGCCCAAGACCCTGCCGGTTTACCCTTTATATAAGCCGGTCCTAATTCTTGGAGTTTGTTAAGAATGAGCTGACGTATATGAATTCGAATATGCTCGCCACAACGGTAACCGGCGACTTCACGACCCCAACTGCAAGCTGCTCGAATTCCTACAATGGCAAAAATGGCGATAAATTGAGGAAGTAACTCATACTTATCTGTTTGTTCAATGATGAGCTTGTGCAGAATATCGGCTAATAGTGCCGCTTGAGCGATAAGAAAAAGACTGGAAAGAAAGCCGAGCCCAATAGATAGGGCGAGCCATTTCTTAGCAAGCTTACTTTGGCCTTTGAGCCATTGTCCTAACTCGCGTTGTTGTATTTTATCCATAATATTGAAGGCTTACGTGTTGTATTATTTTGCCATGACGAAATATTTCTGGTGTGAATAATTATTATAAAAGAAATAGATGTAATACAAGCAAAATAAGATGAGCAAAAGAAAACCCGAAGTAAGTCGTTCACTTCGGGTCTATTAGTTTAACTTTCTTTTACGTCTAGCGCATCTAAAAAGCGTTCAGCATCGAGTGCTGCCATACAGCCAGTACCTGCAGAGGTGATAGCTTGGCGGTAATTGTGATCCATAACATCTCCGGCAGCAAAAATGCCTTCGATACTGGTTTGAGTCGCGTTACCTTCAAGACCAGATTTTACTTTAATGTAGCCATTTTCCATGTCTAGTTGGCCATTAAATATCGCGGTATTTGGTTGGTGGCCAATAGCAATAAATGCGCCCATGACATCTAAATCTTCTGTCATGTCAGATTTTGTGTTTTTTAATCTTACGCCAGTGACACCCATTTCATCGCCCAGAACTTCATCTAAAGTACGGTCGGTATGAAGAGTGATATTGCCGTTTTCTACTTTATCCATCAAACGGTCGATTAAGATCTTCTCTGAACGGAAAGTATCGCGACGGTGGATCAAGTGAACTTCGGCGGCAATATTCGATAAATAAAGCGCTTCTTCGACAGCGGTGTTACCACCGCCAATGACGGCTACTTTTTGGTTACGGTAAAAGAACCCATCGCAGGTTGCACAAGCAGAAACGCCACGGCCCTTAAATGCTTCTTCAGATTCTAGTCCTAGATACTTTGCTGATGCGCCTGTTGAGATAATAAGGGCGTCACACGTATATTCACTAGAGTCACCTTTTAAACGAAAAGGGCGTTGACTGAAATCGGTTTCATTAATATGGTCAAAAATAATTTCGGTATTGAAACGCTCTGCATGCGCTTTCATTTCTTCCATTAGGCCGGGACCGGTCATGTCTGTCGCGCCACCAGGCCAATTTTCAACTTCAGTCGTTGTTGTTAATTGTCCGCCTTGTTGCATACCAGTGATCATTACTGGGTTTAGATTAGCACGAGCGGCATAAACGGCTGCTGTATATCCAGCAGGGCCAGAACCAAGAATCAGTAATTTCGAATGCTTAACGTTGCTCATAGGATCTCCGAGCTAAAATAAAGGTAAAAGTAGGGTAGGAGAAACATTAGGCGTGTTCACCATCCTTAATCATATATGGTGATTGTATGGAATTTATTAAAGTAAAGAAAGGGCACCGCGATGGGTGCCCTAAAATGATTTTAATATTGAGTATGATTTTTAAGCATTAAGTGCAGCTTCAGGGGTTACATAATCTAAGTTGAAGCTTTCAGCAACTTCTTTACATGTGATTTTACCATTGATTACATTTAAGCCATCTAAAAATCCTTTGTCTTCAAGAAGAGCTGATTTGTATCCTTTATCTGCCAATTTAATAATGTAAGGTAATGTTGCATTATTTAGTGCAAAGGTAGATGTTCTTGCAACGGCACCTGGCATGTTTGCCACACAATAGTGAACAACGTCATCTACGATATAAGTTGGATCTGCATGCGTTGTTGCATGTGATGTTTCAAAGCAACCACCTTGGTCGATAGCGACATCAACAACAGCGGCCCCTGGCTTCATACGTTTTATGTGATCTGCCGTAACCAGTTTCGGTGCTGCTGCGCCAGGTATAAGAACGGCACCAATAACAAGGTCCGCTTCTAACACATGCTTTTCAATCGCATCAACGGTTGAATAAACCACTTTTGCTCGACCTTGGAATTCTTCATCAAGAGAGCGAAGTGTATCAAGGTTTCGGTCTAAAATCGTGACGTCAGCACGCATACCTACCGCCATTCTTGCAGCATTCGCACCAACGACACCACCACCAACGATAACGACTTTTGCAGGCTCAACACCAGGTACGCCACCTAAAAGTAAACCACGGCCACCATTGGATTTTTCAAGTGTTTGAGCACCGGCTTGAATCGACATTCTGCCTGCAACTTCAGACATTGGCGCTAATAGTGGCAGACGACCCATATAATCTGTTACAGTCTCATACGCGATGCAGACAGCTTTACTCTTAATTAGGTCTTCTGTTTGTGGAAAATCTGGTGCAAGATGTAAATACGTGAATAATATTTGTCCTTCACGCAGCATCGCACGTTCAACAGCTTGAGGCTCTTTAACTTTTACGATCATCTCTGCTTTTGCAAAAATGCCTTCAGCAGTAGGAAGAATGGATGCGCCTACCGCGATATAATCATCGTCGGTAAAACCAATGCCAGAGCCGGCTTTTGTTTCGACAAAAACGTCATGGCCATGAGATATGAGTTCTCGAACACTCGCTGGGATCATTCCAACACGGTATTCGTGATTTTTTATTTCTTTAGGTACGCCAATGATCATCCTGTATTCCTTTTTAGTTATGGTTGTTTTAACTGGTTGTAGGGTTTTTGTTTCGAATTTGTATCTAGTATAGATTGTAAAAAGCAAAATTTGATGCTAAATATTAGAAAGTTGTAGTATATTTTTTTGCAAGGAAGTAATAAGGTGGAATAAAAAATGGTAGATAATAAGAAACCGTCCAAGGACCTGGATCGTATCGATCGCAATATTTTGAATGAACTCCAAAAAGATGGCCGAATTTCAAATGTTGAATTATCTAAGAGAGTAGGATTATCTCCTACTCCATGTTTAGAGCGCGTTCGTCGTTTAGAACGCCAAGGGTATATTAATGGCTATACTGCATTACTAAACCCACAGTATCTTGATGCATCATTGTTAGTATTTGTTGAAATCACATTAAACCGTGGTGCTCCAGATGTTTTCGAACAATTTAATGTTGCAGTGCAGTTATTAGATGATATTCAAGAGTGTCACTTAGTTTCAGGTGATTTTGATTATCTTTTAAAGACTCGTGTATCAGATATGAGTGCTTATCGCCGATTACTTGGTGATACACTATTACGTCTTCCGGGAGTTAACGACACACGTACTTACGTGGTTATGGAAGAGGTTAAACAGACGAATAATTTAGTGATTAAAACGCGCTAGATACAGCAAGATAATTAAAGTACCTGAAGGCAGTCGACATAAGTGAACGTTATTCCTTGCTAGACTGTTAGTGACGATAAATACGTTAAGTATGTATTAGTTGTACTTTAATATTGACGAGCGGCGTAATGCCGCTCGACTTGTTTTTAATTTATAGAGATTTAGTGATCCTTACTTTAAATAAAGTGGAATGACTAAATCTAAGTATAGTGACAGTGGATAGTATTTTGTTTTCAAAGATAAAAGAAAAAATATCGGAAAGAAAAGAGCAGCTGACGACATTAAAAGTTGAAAAGATATCTGAACCGGATAAAGAACGGTTGAATGGCAATCAACGGTTGCAAGAAGCTATGTTTATAGTTGGCTTACTTGCGACTATTTTTATTGCTGTCTCTTTATATAGCTTTAATCCTGCGGATCCATCATGGTCTCAGACTGCATGGGCTGGCAGTGTAGAAAATGCAGGTGGTGCATTAGGCGCTTGGATTGGTGATACTTTATTTTTCTCGTTTGGTTCTTTAGCGTATTTATTACCTGTCATCATAATGAGCTGCACATGGATTGCTTTTAGAAAAAAAGATGAAGATGGCGAAGCCGAGTTAGATCTGATGATGATTGGTACTCGTATTCTGGGACTGCTCATTTTATTCTTAACCAGTTGTGCGTTAGCTGATACCAGTTTTGATGATCTTTGGTATTTCTCGTCTGGTGGCGTTGTTGGTGATGTCCTAACGAGTATTACAACACCTGCACTTAACTTATTAGGCTCAACGCTTATCTTCATGTTCTTGTGGGGGGCAGGTTTAACGTTATTTACTGGTGTGTCATGGTTAACTATTGTTGATAATCTTGGTGGCTGGAGTCTTGAAGGCTTTAGAAAAATAGTTAATAAGGCAAGAAAAACAGATGATGAGACGTATCAGGTAGATACGAGTGTTACAGAGACAGAAGAACCAAAAGATAATAGTTTCAATCAAGCTGGTCGTAATGCCTCATTTAGCGCCGTACCGACGGCAGTTAATGCGTTTGAAACACCAAAAATATCAGCAAGCGAATTATCAGCATTCTCTCAAGAACCGATTGTTGAAGACAAATTTGAAGAGTACCCATTAAATAAATTTGAAATGAATCAGTTTGATGACAGTGATAATGATCCCTTGTTCTCAAGCTCTTCTATTGATGTGTTTGCCGAGGGAACACCCACTAATATTGTTACTGAACCAGTGATGCCTATACCGGTGGAAGACGCTGAAATAGAAACAACGGCAATACCAATGAGCGATAATGGAACAGAGGTTACAGAAGCGCTTTCAGTGGAAGCAGTACCAGAGAAACAAGAACCAGAATCTTTGGATGATGGTATTAATTTTTCAATGCGCAGTAATGCAACGATTGAAGAATTAGATATGGAAGCGTTAGATCAAGATCCTCTTCTAAGTAATATGGATGCGGAAAAAACGTTTGTGAAAACAGCAGAGGCGTCTATCCCTAGCGTAATGGTCGCTGGTAATGAAGACATCAGTATCAATAATGACGATATCTTGTCAGTAGATGAAGAGCTGCCTCATTTCCCAGCTGAAGACTCGAGCATTGTTGAATCGGTGCCTTTTTCTTCTATTCCTGAAGAGCCAGCGCCTGATTATAGTGTAAATGAACCTTTTAATGAGGTGACTGCTGAAGAAATTGATGATGTTAGTTCTGCGTTTATAACATCGCATAATGAAGACAATATCGAAGACATTCATTTCTCTGCACATGAAGACGATGAGATTGAGGAAGTAACTGAAGAATTACCTGTATTTAATGCCATCGAAAAAGATGAAATTGAAGAGGTAGTCGAAGTAGAAGAAATTATTATTGAGAATGAGCCAACGCACTCTGATGCAGATATCGCCGCATTCCAAGCGTTAGTTGCAAAAGAAAAAGCAACGCAAGCGGCATTGCAGAATCCATTCTTGGTAAATTCAGAACCAAACCTACCGAAGCCAACGGCACCGATGCCAACCTTAGATTTATTATTTTCGCCAGATACACGTGCGGAAATGGAATCTCGTGAATCATTAGAGCATACCGCTCGTTTGGTAGAAGCGAAATTAGCCGATTATAAAATTAAAGCTCGTGTGGTGGACATTTTCCCTGGTCCTGTGATTACACGTTTTGAATTGGATTTAGCTCCGGGTGTTAAGGTAAGCCGAATTTCAGGTCTAGCAACGGATTTGGCGCGTTCTTTATCGGCAATGGCCGTTCGTGTGGTTGAAGTTATTCCGGGTAAACCTTATGTGGGCCTTGAGTTACCGAACTTTAATCGTCAAACCGTCTTTTTCTCTGATGTTGTTGGCAGTGAAATATTTCAAAATGCAAAATCACCAACCACGGTAGTGATGGGGCTTGATATTGCCGGTGAAGCGGTTATTGCTGACTTAGCTAAAATGCCTCACGTCTTGGTTGCTGGTACAACGGGTTCTGGTAAATCAGTCGGTGTAAACGTCATGATCTTGAGTGTGCTTTATAAAGCCACACCAGAAGATGTGCGTTTTATCATGATCGATCCAAAAATGTTGGAACTTTCTATCTATGAAGGTATCCCACACTTATTGACGGAAGTTGTTACTGACATGAAAGATGCCGGTAATGCATTACGTTGGTGTGTTGGTGAGATGGAACGTCGTTATAAATTAATGTCTGCATTAGGGGTTCGTAACCTACAAGGCTTTAATGATAAATTAAAAATGGCAGCAGCAGCAGGACATCCTATCCATGATCCATTATGGAAACCGGGTGACAGTATGCATGAGACACCGCCGTTGTTAGAAAAATTGCCTTCTATTATTGTTATCGTTGATGAGTTTGCCGATTTGATGATGGTTGTGGGTAAAAAAGTAGAAGAACTGATTGCTCGATTAGCTCAAAAGGCGCGTGCGGCAGGTATTCACTTAATTCTGGCAACGCAGCGTCCTTCCGTTGATGTTATTACTGGATTGATTAAAGCAAACATTCCAACACGTGTTGCTTTTACGGTTTCAACGAAAGTCGATTCAAGAACCATTCTTGACCAAGGTGGTGCAGAGTCATTACTTGGCATGGGTGACATGCTTTACTTAGCGCCAGGTTCTAACCATACGGTTCGTGTACATGGTGCGTTTGCCTCTGATGATGATGTACATGCGGTTGTTAACGATTGGAAAGCTCGTGGTCGACCAAATTATGTTGAAGCTATTACTAAAAGTGAACAAGGCGCAGAATCGTTGTTGCCGGGTGAAAAATCGGACAGTGAAGAAGAGCTTGATCAACTGTTTGATCAAGTGGTTGAATTTGTAACCACTTCTCGACGTGGTTCTGTTTCTGGTGTCCAACGGCAGTTTAGAATTGGTTATAACCGTGCTGCTCGTATTGTTGAGCAACTAGAAGCGCACGGGATAGTAAGTACTCCGGGCCATAATGGTAACCGTGAAGTGATTGCACCGCCTCCTGTAGGTTTGGGCGATTAATTGTCTTGTTTAAATTGAGATTATTTATAGTGAAGAAAATTTTATTATCATTGTGTTTTTTAAGTTCTGTTGCTTTTGCTTCTCCACAAGGTGAATTAACGGATCGTTTGAATCAAAATAAAGGTTTTGAAGCGTCATTTACACAAAAAGTGTTGAGCCCTGAAGGGGATGTATTGATGCAAGGCGAAGGGGATGTGAAAATTTTGCGTCCTAACTTGTTCCGCTGGCATACTCAAACACCGGATGAAAACCTATTAGTGACCGATGGCAAAACATTGTGGTACTACAATCCATTTGTAGAACAAGTGACGCTTATGGGATTAGATCAAGCGACAACTCAAACTCCTTTTGTTTTATTAACACGCAATAAAGCGTCTGATTGGGATAATTACTCAGTAGCTCAAAACGGTGATGCATTTACGGTTTCACCAAAGTCAGACTCTGCTATAAAAAGTGAATTCATCGTTCGTATTCAACCGTCAGGTAAAGTAACGGGGTTTTCAGTTGTAGAGCAAGATGGGCAGCGTAGCGATTTTAATTTCACAACGTTTGAAGCGAAAAAACCAGCCCAATCTAATTTTATGTTCACTGTCCCTGATGGTGTAGATATTGATGATCAGCGTTAAGATCTTACTTAATGCGAAGTCATGTTTAGAATAAAAGGATAAACGTGAGTAATTTCAGTTTAGATTTTTCAGCAGGGGACGATTTTCGTCCCCTTGCTGCTAGAATGCGCCCTCAAAATATTGAGCAATATATTGGTCAACAGCATTTATTAGCGGTGGGTAAACCACTACGTCGTGCGCTTGAAGCTGGCCAAATACATTCAATGATTTTATGGGGTCCTCCGGGTACCGGTAAAACAACGTTAGCGGAAGTTGCTGCAAATTATGCAAATGCAGAAGTTGAGCGTGTTTCTGCTGTGACGTCTGGCGTAAAAGATATTCGAGCGGCGATTGATAAAGCCAAAGAAAATCAAACGACAGGCCGTAGAACGATTTTATTTGTGGATGAAGTTCATCGCTTTAATAAAAGTCAGCAAGATGCGTTTCTGCCTCATATCGAAAATGGGACAATCACGTTTATTGGTGCGACAACGGAAAACCCGTCTTTTGAGCTAAACAATGCATTGTTATCTAGAGCTCGGGTATACAAATTAAAATCATTAGAAAAACAAGATATTGTACAGGTTATCGATCAAGCATTGACCGATAAAAATCGCGGCTTAAATGACGATAATTTTGTTCTTCCTGATGACGTAAAATTGCAATTAGCTGATTTAGTGTCTGGTGACGCACGCATGTCTCTAAATTATTTAGAGTTGTTGCATGATATGGCAGAAGAAAACCACGAAGGTAAAAAAGTGGTGGATTTACCTTTATTAGCGGAAGTTGCCGGTGAAAAACTGGCACGTTTCGATAATAAAGGTGATATGTGGTATGACTTAATCTCAGCGGTTCATAAATCGATTCGTGGTTCAAATCCGGATGCTGCTTTGTATTGGGCTGCACGAATTATGGCAGCAGGGGGAGATCCTCTGTATGTAGTACGTCGATTATTAGCGATTGCATCAGAAGACATTGGTAACGCTGATCCACGAGCAATGGAAGTGGCTTTGAATGCATGGGATTGTTTTACTCGACTTGGTCCTGCAGAAGGCGAAAGAGCGATAGCACAAGCGGTCGTCTATTTAGCGTGTGCACCAAAAAGTAATGCAGTTTATACCGCATGGAAACAAGCACAAATGGATGCGATTAACTCGCCAGATTATGATGTGCCTAATCACCTACGTAACGCGCCAACCTCATTAATGAAAGACATGGGTTATGGTGCAGATTATCGTTATGCGCATGATGAACCTAATGCATACGCTTCTGGTGAGAACTATTTCCCTCCAGAAATGCAGGATCGTAAGTACTACTTTCCAACAAAACGTGGTCTAGAAACCAAAATTAGTGAAAAGCTAGAGTATTTAGCCCAATTAGATCAAAACAGTCCCTTAAAACGCTACCAATAAAAGGGCATTTTCGGTATCTTATTCAAATCGCAATTTTGAACTGAAAATTGCACAAAATTTTATTTTTAAGTGGGTTCTGTTTACTTTGAACGCACAATGACCAATAAGGCATAGGATTACAAATGCTTGATTCAAAATTACTTCGTACAGAGCTGGATGAAACAGCAGAGAAACTGGCACGTCGTGGCTTTAAGCTAGACGTAGAGACACTTCGCACCCTTGAAGAACAACGTAAATCCCTTCAAGTTATCACTGAAGATCTTCAAGCGCAGCGTAATTCCCGTTCGAAGTCCATTGGTCAAGCAAAAGCGAAGGGCGATCATGAAGAAGCAGATCGCATGATGGCTGATGTTGCAACACTAGGTTCAGAACTAGATGATGCAAAAGCAGGACTTGCTGAGCTTCAACAACAAATTGAAAGCATCGCTTTGTCAGTACCAAACCTTCCTGATGAGTCAGTACCATATGGTAAAGATGAAGATGAAAACGTAGAAGTATTACGTTGGGGTACACCGCTAACGTACGACTTTGAAGTGAAAGATCACGTTGCTCTTGGTGAGCTTGCGGATGGCCTTGATTTCGCAAGTGCAGTTAAAATCTCAGGCTCTCGTTTCATCGTTATGAAAGGTCAGTTTGCGCGTTTACACCGTGCTTTATCGCAATTCATGCTTGATCTTCATACTGAAGAACACGGCTACATGGAAATGTATGTACCTTACTTAGTTAACCACGACAGCCTATATGGTACTGGTCAATTGCCTAAGTTTGGTGAAGACTTATTCCATACAAGCCCGCTAACAGAGCAAGTAAGTGATGTTCCTCTTAAGATGCTATCTCTTATCCCTACAGCGGAAGTGCCAGTAACAAACATGGTACGTGATACAATTACTGAAGAAGCTGATCTTCCATTGAAAATGACGGCACATACACCGTGTTTCCGTTCTGAAGCAGGATCTTACGGTCGTGATACTCGTGGTCTTATTCGTATGCACCAATTCGACAAAGTTGAATTAGTTCAAATCACGAAACCAGAAGATTCAATGGCTGCTCTTGAAGAACTAACAGGTCATGCTGAGAAAGTACTTCAACTTCTTGAACTTCCTTACCGTAAAGTGATTCTTTGTACTGGTGATATGGGCTTCGGTTCTCGTAAAACATACGATTTAGAAGTATGGGTTCCAGCACAAGAAACGTACCGTGAGATTTCTTCTTGTTCAAACATGTGGGATTTCCAAGCGCGTCGTATGCAAGCGCGTTTCCGTCGTCAAGGTGAGAAGAAACCAGAATTGGTTCATACACTAAACGGTTCTGGTCTTGCTGTAGGTCGTACAATGGTTGCGATTCTAGAGAACTTCCAACAAGCGGATGGCAAAATTGCAATTCCTGAAGTACTGCGTAAGTACATGAATGGTGTTGAGTTTATCGGTTAATCTGTTTTTCAAATTAATGTGTATTTGATAAATAGATAGATAAATAGAAATGTAAGCCCCTTTATTGGTTATCCAGTAAAGGGGCTTTTTTTGATCTTTTGACAGGGTTGTGACTGACTATTTAAGTAGTGCTTGGTTTAACCATTGATCAAATTGACCTTTTGGCAATGCACCATTGATCATATCTACACGTTCTCCATTTTTGAAAACCATGATCGTTGGAATTGAACGAATTTGATATTGTGCTGCAATTTGTTGTTGAGCTTCTGTATTTACTTTAACACAACGAACTTGGCCATTACGTTCAGCGGCAACGTCTTCAAAGACAGGTGAGAAGCCGACACACGGATTACACCAAGGTGCCCAAAAATCGATAACAATAGGTTGTTCGCTGTCTAATAATGCGGATAAGTTTTCACTAGTGCCTTCTAATGGTTTTCCATCTAGTAAGAGTTCCTTACAGCGACCACAAGTAGGTTTGTCGTTAATACGTTCGATAGGAAGACGGTTTATGCCTTGGCAAGAAGGGCATCGAGATTGAAATTGCGACATGTTATTCCTTTATGATTTTCTACATTAAGTAGTTTGTGAGCATAAAGAAATAATGGGGGTAGATAATACGAAACTCAATAAAAAAGGAGCAAATAGCCCCTTTATATTGTCGATAATATAGAGTGATTATTAATTAATCACGTTTCCATAGCATGTGACAGAATTTATGTTCAGGATCGCGGCTTACTAACATACGAGCAAATACATCGTCCAATACATCAGATTCTTCGTTTACTAAGCCAATTAGAACTTCTGCGTATACTTCGCCATCTACTTCAAAGCCAACATGCTCAGCCCAGTCGTCACGAGTATCAACGACTTCAGCCGCACCGCGGTCATCAAATTGTAGAGTGAAAAGAGCAACATCAGCAGGTTCAAGGTTATCTTGAGCTATCTCTAGGAAAATATCGTAAGCGACTTCAATAATGTCATCGTAGCTAAGTAGTTCAGTTGTCATGGTAGTTACCTTCAAAAAATACGCTCTAAATTACCATGAATATAGAGATGAACGCTAGCGACTTAAATAATTACGAATAGCAAACGTTTGCCTTTGAAAGGTTGCTATATGAGGTATTGCGAGGGCGTTAAGCAAGGGCTAAACTTCCGCACTTATTCCCTTAGCCAGTTGAATGATTATTTTATGAAGTTTCCAGGTCAACGTAAATCCAAGCATTATTTTCCTGTTCACGCTCGTGATCCATTAGTGAGTCAAGCTCAAGAAACCAAAAAAATGTCGCGTACGCACATTATTGGTATTGATCAAACCTTAGTGGATATTGAAGCTAGAATTGATGATGCTTTTATTGAAAAGTATGGCTTGAGTAAAGGGCACTCACTGGTTATCGATAATGATAAAGCGGAAATGCTTTATAATGAGCTTAAAGATAACAATATGATCACCAACGAATACGCTGGTGGCACGATTGGTAATACACTTCATAACTATTCAGTGCTTGCTGATGATAAATCAACATTGCTTGGTGTTATGAGTGAAGATATCCATATTGGTAGTTATTCTTATCGTTACCTTTGTAATACTTCAAGCCGTATGGATTTGAATTATCTTCAGCCTGTACCTGGTGCAATAGGCCGTTGTTTTGCTTTAATTAGTCAAGATGGCGAGCGTACGTTTGCAATTAGTGAAGGGGATATGAATCAACTTCGTGCTGATAGTATCCCTGAAAAGATCTTTAAAAATGCGTCTGCATTAGTATTAACGGCTTATCTTGTTCGTTGTAAAGAGGGTGATCCAATGCCTGAAGCAACCATGAAAGCCATTGAGTACGCGAAGAAATATGATGTGCCTGTTGTCCTAACCATGGGGACCAAATTTGTTGTTCAAGATGATCCTCAATATTGGCGTGACTTCCTAAGTGATCATGTGTCTGTTGTGGCAATGAATGAAGAAGAAGGTGAAGCATTAACGGGTGCTTCTGACCCATTAGAAGCGGCAGATAAAGCCCTTGAGTGGGTTGATCTTGTTTTATGTACTGCGGGTCCTGTTGGACTGTACATGGCAGGTTACACAGAAGAATCTGCGAAACGTGAAACATCGTTGCCATTACTTCCCGGAACAATCGCTGAATTTAATCAATATGAATTCAGTCGTCCAGCAGTTAAAGCAAGTTGTGATCAGCCGACAAAAGTATATTCTCATATTTCACCGTACATGGGTGGTCCTGAGAAAATCAAAAATACGAATGGCGCGGGTGATGGTGCTTTGTCTGCATTGTTGCATGATATGGCTGCAAATCATTACCATCGTAATAATGTACCGAATTCAAGTAAGCATCAACATTCTTACTTAACGTACTCTTCATTATCTCAAGTATGTAAATACTCAAACCGAGTAAGCTTTGAGGTTTTGGCTCAGCATTCACCACGCTTATCTCGTGGGTTACCTGAACGCGAGGACAGTTTAGAAGAGTCATACTGGGAAAGATAATAACAGTGTGCTTAGAATGAAAAAAAGCGGAGATAATTAATTTTATCTCCGCTTTTTTATTGGTTCAATTTAAGCGCGAATAATCGTACTTAATGTAAATGATTCATTTGGTTGAATTGTTTTTGCTGTTTCTAAACTTGTTGCATGATAAGTCGATTCAATGCAGACCATTGTTAAATATCCATCATTATTCATGTCGCCCATGCTTTCTGCTCCTTCTGCCCATGGGTTCCAGATAACCGCGGCATTATTACCCTCATTAGTTACTGTAATTGTACGAAGGTTATCGCTAATAGCTAATGTTGACTCTGATTCTGTGTAAACACGATCTACGGCTTCATTGATCTTAAGCTCATGACCACCAGTACAGGTTGTTCCATTTAATAGACCATCAATGTAACGATCTCCCATTCCGGTGATGACAGACGTATGGATATCAGAGATGTTTAGATAGGTATGTAACGCACCAGAGCAGTTCCAAGGCTTGTTATCTGTATTTTTTGCATCAAGCGTAATGGTTAGCTCATCGCCGACAGTTATATTTAATCGTGCTTCAAACTCAAAAGCCCAGATTGCTTTTGTTTCTTCTGAAGCCGACAAGCCTAGAGAAATCATTACACCGTTTTCATTTTCTTTATGTTCAATTAATTTCCACTGGCTGTTACGAGCAAACCCATGAGCTGGGTTTTCTATACGTCCAAACCAAGGCCAACATACAGGCACACCGCCACGAATGGCTTTGTCTGGGTGGAAGATAGCGTCTTTGCTCATCCAGATAAGCTCTTCACCTTGTGTTGGCTTAAAAGATAACACATGACCACCATGAAGTGAGATTGCCGCTTCAGCTTTACTGTGACGCACTCTGACGATTTTTACATCGTCTAATTGTTCAATTGTGACACTATCAGAAAGGGCACTAATCGTTGATAATCGAGTTAAATCCATGTCTATCTCCTAGAAAGGTAATATTTATTCAATTGTGATTTATACAAACAATTGAATAAATACTAAAAAGAGAATATATCAAATAACAGATACAAAAAAGGCGACAATTAAGTCGCCTTTTATACTTAAAAGATAATAAAACCTTTCAAGTTAGCTTTCAAAGAAAGTCTAAACTAATGCTTACTTAGAAACGTGAGCGATTAGGTCAAGAACTTTGTTTGAGTAACCGATTTCGTTGTCGTACCAAGATACAAGCTTAACGAATTTGTCAGTTAGAGCAACACCAGCTGCAGCATCAAATACTGAAGTTTGTGTTTCGCCGATGAAGTCTTGAGAAACAACAGCTTCTTCTGTGTAGCCTAAAACGCCAGCAAATTCATTTTCAGAAGCGCGTTTCATTTCAGCACAGATTTCTTCGTAAGTTGCAGCAGTTTTTAGGTTAACTGTAAGGTCAACAACAGAAACGTTTGCAGTTGGTACGCGGAAAGCCATACCAGTTAGAAGGCCGTTAAGCTCAGGAATTACTTTACCTACTGCTTTAGCTGCACCAGTTGAAGATGGAATGATGTTTTGAGAAGCACCACGGCCACCACGCCAGTCTTTCGCAGAAGGACCATCTACAGTTTTTTGAGTTGCTGTAGTTGCGTGAACTGTAGTCATAAGACCAGATTCAATGCCCCACTTGTCGTTAAGTACTTTAGCGATAGGTGCAAGACAGTTAGTAGTACAAGAAGCGTTAGAAACGATATCTTGACCAGCGTAATCTGCAGCGTTAACGCCCATAACGAACATTGGAACGTCACCAGAAGGGCCAGTAAGAACTACTTTCTTAGCGCCAGCTGTGATGTGTTTACGAGCAGTTTCGTCAGTAAGGAAAAGACCAGTAGCTTCAGCAACAACGTCAACGTTGATTGCATCCCACTTAAGATCTTCTGGGTTACGTTCAGCAGTTACACGTACAGTGTTACCGTTAACTACTAGGTTACCGTCAACTACTTCAACAGTGCCGTTGAAACGACCGTGAGTTGAGTCGTACTTAAGCATGTAAGCCATGTATTCAACGTCGATAAGATC